>NZ_AZUI01000001.1:5783028-6083364 GCF_000526995.1 Lacrimispora indolis DSM 755
AATCGTGAAGGGTGATGATATCTGAAACCGTATGCTCCCATCCGTCATTTACAATCACCGGACGGTATTGGTCAACGCTTTTCGTCAGATGATAAATTCCTTCCGTAAAATGCTGCTGCTTCCTGCTCGTCTCAATCTGCGGAACCCCCCAGGATTCATTTATGGGCGTCCATGTAATAATGGAAGGATGATTATAATTCTGCTTCACAATATCCAGCCATTCCCCTGTAAAAAGCTCCACTGCCCGGTCGGAATAAATATAGGCTGCCGGAGCCTCGCTCCAGACCAGCATTCCCTTTACATCGCACCAGTAAAGGAACCGTTCATCCTCTGTCTTCTGATGCTTCCTCAAACCGTTATATCCCAAAGCATGGATTTTATCAATATCTTCGATCAACGCGTCCTCATCAGGAGGTGTCAAATGAGTTTCCTCCCAATATCCCTGATCAAGGATCAACCTTTGATACAGCGGTGCTCCATTGAGAAGAATGTTGGGACCATCGATGCGGATCTCACGCATGCCAAAGTAAGATCCTGCCTCATCACACACCTCTCCGTCGTACCGGGTGCAGAAGCTGATATCATAAAGCTGGGGAGCTGCCGGGGTCCATGTGCGTATCCCCCACGGATTCTCCGCTTCAGCCGCCTCTAAGTCAATGGAAACCTTAGTGGGATTTTTCCCTATACCGGTAATGGTTCTGGTGATAAACCTGCCCTCAAAGCTTACGACCGCCTCCACCTCCAGCCTTCTCCCGTCAAGGGCAGCCGGACAGTCCACGGTATATTCCAGCTCAAGCCTGCCCTCTGGTAAATTAGGAGTCATCTTCACCGAACTTAAGCAGATGTCCGGCACATACTCCATCCATACGGTCTTCCATATCCCTGTTGTCTGAACATACCAGCAGCCAAAATTCTCAGAAACCCAACGCTGCTTTCCCCTTGGCTGCTGGGGATCCATATGATCCTCCGCCTTTACTGTCACAAGGTTTTCCCCATCTTTTACAAGGTTTGTGATATCAAAGGAAAAACGGGAATATCCTCCCTCATGCATGCCGGCAAACTTCCCGTTGATCCACACCTTTGTGAGGAAATCACTTCCCTCAAAATGCAGAAACAGCTTATTTCCGGATAATTTCTCCTTCTGCGCCTGAAACCTGCGGCTATACCACACAAAATGGTGAACCTCCTGGTCATGGATATTGCTTTTCTTCGTTTCATAGGTAAAGGGCACGCATATTTCTCTTTCCGTCTGGAAGCCCTCATACCAGCCCTCGGCTTCGCCTTTATTGTCATCATCAAAACCGAAGTCCCAATTTCCGTTTAAATTGGTCCAGTCCTTACGGACAAACTGGGGTCTTGGATAGTCCTTTTGATAGCATAGCATGTAATGATTCTCCTCTCCTTTTTTCCTTAAGTCAGCCCTTAACGCCGGACATGGTGATTCCCTGCACAATCTGTTTTTCAAATATTAGATAAATGATAATGGCAGGTATGGATGCGATCATATTGGCCGTCATAGGCTTCACATAATCCACAGTGTAAGTCCCGGCAAAAATGGGGATGCCCACAGGCAATGTAAATTTACTGCTGTCCATGGCGCAAAGCAGAGGCCACAGATAATTATTCCAGCTTCCGATAAATGCGAAAATGCTGATAGTGGAAACCACTGCCTTTGATAAAGGCATGATGATCCTGGCAAAAATGATAAGCTCTCCGGCGCCGTCGATCCTTGCAGCTTCAATGAGGGAATCGGGAATCCCCTTAAAAAACGTCACCATGATGATCAGATTCATGGACACTGCCACAGACGGCAGAAGCAGCCCTGCGTAAGAATCAATCAGGTGCAGCCCATTGGCCGTTATAAACAGCGGAACAACGGTCGCTTCCCCTGGGACCATGAGTCCCAATAAAAAATAGAAATACAGCTTATTTCTTCCCGTAAATTTGATTTTTGCCAGAGAATAGGCTGCCATGGCGGAAAAAATGACAGTTAAAACCGTTACCAGTACTGCAACGATCACAGAGTTGAACAGCCACTTGGCAACATCGGAACCGATGATTAAGTCCAGATAATTTCCAAAGGTATAAGGAGGAGAAAACCAGCTGGACACGCTTTTGATCTGCTTGCCTTCATACTGCAGGGATACGAAAAAAGCCCAGAACACAGGTGCCAGAAAAATGACGGCAAGCGCTGCGGACAGAAGGGTTAAAACAACGCTCCCTGGCGTTACTTTCTTATGCTTCATCTTCCTTCTCCCCCTTCCTCTGAATCGCTTTCTGAATAAGGGTGCACACCACCAGAATGGCAAACAGCACATAGGACATGGCAGCAGCATAGCCCATATTGTTCTTGGTAAACCCTGTCTCATAAATATACTGGATCAGAGGCTTTGTACTTCCTGCCGGCCCTCCTACGGTAATTAAGTAAATCTGGCCGAACACCTTAAAGCTGGCAATGATCTGCAGCATGACGATCAAATAGGTGGTGGGCTTTAACAGCGGCAGGACAATGGAAAAAAGCTGCTGCCATTTTGCCGCTCCGTCGATTTCCGCAGCCTCATAAATCTCCGGAGAGATGTCCTGCAGAGCCGATAAATATAAAAGCATGGAAAATCCTACGGTCCACCATACGGTCATCATGGTAATTACCGCCCATGCGTGATTTGTGTCAATCAACCACTGGATTTCTGATCCCGGGCTTAAAAGCCCGGTCAGATGGAGAATTCCGTTTACAAAGCCCATATAGGGTGCAAACATGTATTTTGCAATAAATGACGCAACAGAAACGGATATAATGCTGGGAAGATAAAACGCGATTCTTAATCCCCGCCTGATCTTCACCGGCCTGTTGGCAAACAGCGCCAGTATCAAGGCCATGATCACCAAAAACGGTACGGACAGGATGACAAAAAAGACCGTATGTCCCAATGCGTCAATAAATTTCTGATCTGAAAAAAACTTAATATAATTATCCAGTCCTATAAATTTTACCTTACCCATTAAGGACCACTTATGCAGGCTCACATACAGCCCCTGGATAACCGGCCATATGGTAAAAACCGTATATAAGGCCAAAAAGGGAAGGCATAATCCCAGGCCTGTAGCCATATCTCTTATTTTTCTGCTTCTGCTCAAATCACTGTCCTCCCCAACCATGCAATGCTTCTATATTAAGAGGGGAGAAGGATCCCCCCCTCTGTTTCATAAAATTACGGAAGGTTTGATTCAAGCTCATCATAGAGCGCATCAATACCGGAGGCAGCATCTCCCTTTCCTGTCCAGATGGTATCCAGGCTGTCGATCATCCCTTTCTTCATCCCGTTAAAAGTAGATACCTTTGCCGGAAGGACTGCCTTCTCTACCTCTGACATATAGCTGCTTCTGTATGGAAGCGCCTTATAGTCATCACTTGCAAGAACTTCCTTGCATGCGGGAATCTGGCCTGAGCTTGCCCAGGTCACTCCGCCCTTCATGGATGCAGCCGCCATAAATTCCACTGCTGCCTTGCTGTCAGCCTCATTCCTTGCTTTCTTTGTAGGAAGAATAAAGGTATGAGAATCAGCCCAGCAGTTATCCGTATCAAAAAGCTTGGGGAAAGCCATTGGAACAAAGCTTAAATTATCCGTCTGCTCAAAAGCGCCTACTGCCCAGGTTCCGCCGATGCAGATTCCTGCTTTTCCGCTCTGGAAGAACTTCTGGTGATCATCAATTCCTTCCTTAATATAGCCCTTATCATACAGACCCTTTACAAATTCTGCCGCCTTAACTGCCTTTTCCTTATCAAGGGTTACCTCCTTGCCGTCTTCGCTGACAATAGGGGTTCCTCCCATCTGGAAATAGGTTGCCCACCATAAGCGGTAAGGATCGTCTCCGTTATTGGTGATTGCAATGGTTGATCCGTCTTCCGGGATCACAGCCTTGATCTTATCGCAAACGGCATAGAACTCATCCACGTTCTTAATGTCAACTGCACCCTCCGCATTTAAGGTCACGCCGGCCTGCTCTAATATGCCTTTGTTAAAGTACATGATCTCTGCATGAGTATCTAAAGGTATCGCATAGACTTCTCCATCAAAGGTCACGGCATCAATGGAGGCCTTGGAATAATGCTGGCTCAAATCGATTCCCAGTTCATCAAGGTAAGAAGTAATGGGCTGTACCACACCGTCTTCCACCAGCTGAGGCAGGGAGGAGGCATGGGAAATACCGATATCCGGCCCTTTTCCTGCGGCAACGGCTGTCTGAAGCTTTGTATAATAATCTGCCCATACCAGCATAATGGACTGTACCTGCTTGGTAGGGCTGGTGCCGTTATACTCTTCGATCATCTTGTTCATGAAACCACCGTCACCACCGCTGAACAGGGACCACATAACCAGCTTATTGGAATCTACCGCCACCTGCTCCGGATTGTTGACCGTTCCGTCGTCATTGACATTCTTTGTTTCTTCCGTTGCCGCTGCCGTAGTTTCACCCCCGGAAGTCTCCTTGCTCTCCTGAGTTTCCTGCGCTGCCTGGGATCCTGCTGTCGTCTGTGTTGCTGTGCTGCTTCCGCAGCCTGACAGTGCTGCCATAACCAGTGCCGCTGCACCTAATGCAGCCATCCATTTTTTACCCCTTCTCATAATTACCTCCTTGATTTGTTTGTTTTACCACATAAACCATAAAACAGCCTGTTGTCCTTCCGGCTCGTAAAAAGTCGAATTAGCAACAGTATTACTGATTTAATACATCAACAATACACCTTTTCATTGTGTAAGTCAATATATTATTCTATATTTTATATATTTATTTGTTTATTTTTTACATTTACAACAGTACTACTGTTTTATTATTTATCTCTTCCATTTAAAAAAATAAGATTCCTGTTATAATACAAGCCCTCTCCTCTCCACACGGAAGACAGAGAAAAAACAGCCGCCCGGAAAATATAAATATTCTCCAGACAGCTGTTTTCACTTTCGTCATATATCATCAATATTCGATTTCCATAATAATGTCCTGAGCATAATCACCGAAGGCCTTTCCAAAAAGATTAAATCCACCCTCATACTTTGCATTTTTCTTATTGCCAACGGTCATACTAATAAAGGCGTTTTGCGAAAGCCCGATATCACTGATCCTGACTTTGGAAGCCCGCTCCCCGTTAATATAGCTTCCATCTTCCCGGATCTCCCACTTTACCAAAAGACCGTACTGAGTAGAACCGTTTGGCCACAAAGCTGGCGTAAGCCGCCCTCTTCTGGACCCGAAATCTCCCGGGCAGTGCCAGGTAGCACATTCTACTCCGTTTACCCATATGGTGATATCGGACTTCCAGTCCTCCGCATACCCAGGCGCCTCCGAGCATATCTCCATACAAAAAGACAGGCGCACTGGCTGTTTTCCTGCAGGAAGCTGATTGGGGAACCTGTATTCCACATGGCCTTTGGAAGTCCATAAGAGACCGGCCTCCATCCGCTCCGGCAGATAAAAGCTGTATTCCTTATCCTCCATTCCGACTACCCCAAAAGGCGCGTACAAGCCGCAGGTAGGGAAAATACTGCAATCAACAAATGCACCCACCGGCATTTCAAGGCTTAGGACCTCATTGATCTGGCTGTTTCTGGGGAGAAAGCAGAGATTGGCATAGTCCTGCTTCCTGCTGCATACCTTCATGGTCCCATGGCTCCCCGGCTGTTCTTCCATGCGGATCAAGTCTGCCGCCTCAAGAAGCTTTAAATGAAAGGCAGCGCTGGACTGAGGGAGATTAAGGGCTTCCGCGATCTGACTTATGGAATAATTGTTCTGATACAGAAGCTTGATGATTTCCAGCCGGACAGGTGATGAGACCGCCTTACCGAACTCGCAGATTTCCTCCATATTTTCCAGCGTAAATTCCTTGATTTTTGCCATAATGCCTTTCTCCTTTCACCCTTTTGATCCCCGGCGTTTACACACTTTGTTGGTCCGCCGTCGCGGAAACCGGATCCATGGCTGCAGACTCTTCTTTGATTATGTTTTCTCCTACTGCGAAGTTATGCTGTCATTGTTTGATAATTTATCATACCTTATCTTCTGCAAAGCTGTCAATCCCGGTTAACAGTCTTTTACACCGGAAATCCGAGCCATGAAATCTGCCCATTGCCCATTTGTTGCATGAATTGGAAAATATTTATATTTACCAATTTTTTTTCCAAAAAGAAAAAATCTTGCTGAATTATGTCTAACTTTATGATAAAATAAAAAAAGTTTCGTCATCAAGAAATAATTGCCTCGATGTTATCAAATCTGATTTTATGGCAATTATTTTTTATGTTGAAAGAATAATCAAAAAAGGAATCCTATGGAAGAATAGGACTGGTAAACTATGGAACCGAAATTAGAAAAGAAATATGGTCTTTTTACAGCCATTGCAATGGTTGTAGGCATCGTCATCGGCAGCGGCGTATTTTTTAAGGCGGAAAAGATCCTCACAGCAACAGGAGGCAATTTAAAAGAGGGCATCCTGGCATGGGTGATCGGCGGTATCATCATGATTTCCTGTGCGTACACATTTTCTGTCATGGCTACCAAATATCAGTATATCAACGGTGTGGTGGATTATGCAGAAGCCGCAATGGGAAAAACATATGCCTATTATGTCGGCTGGTTTATGGCAGTGATTTATTATCCCACAATTACCTCAGTTCTTGCATGGGTTTCCGCCCGGTACACCTGTGTGATTTTCGGTTTTTCCATTACAGGCGGAGAATGTATGACCATTGCCTGCCTTTACCTTGTTACAAGCTTTACAATAAATGCCCTGTCTCCTGTTTTGGCCGGAAAGTTTCAGGTAAGCACTACGGTCATTAAACTGATCCCCCTCTTTTTAATGGCAGTGGTTGGGACCTTTGCAGGACTCCGAAGCGGCATGACCTTGTATAATTTCACCCATTACGTGTCCCAAAGCTCTTCCAATGGACTATTCACCGCTATTGTAGCAGCCAGTTTTGCTTATGAGGGCTGGATCATTGCAACCTGTATTAACGCGGAATTAAGAAATGCAAAAAAAAATCTTCCATTGGCTTTGATTGTGGGTACTTTTATAACCATGTCCGTTTATATTCTGTATTACATCGGTCTGGCCGGAACAATTAAAAATGAGGTGATGATGGCCGGTGGGGAATCCGGCGCCAAGCTGGCATTCCAGACGGTTTTCACCTCAGCAGGCGGTTCCCTTTTATTTGTATTCGTCATCATTTCATGCCTGGGGACCTTAAACGGGCTGATGCTTGGCTGCACCCGGGGAATCTATTCCATTGCCGCAAGAGGCCTTGGCCCTAAACCCCAGGTTTTCAGCCAAATAGACCCGGCGACCAATATGCCTGTGAATTCCGCAATTATGGGGTTGTTTCTTTGTGCCATCTGGTTATTTTATTTTTATGGGGCTAACTTAACCTCCAATTGGTTTGGATTTTTCAGTTTTGATTCTTCGGAATTGCCTATTATTACAATATATGCTCTATATATCCCTATTTTTATTATGTTCATGGTAAAGGGGAAAGAGCTTAACTTTTTTAACCGGATATTTATGCCCTGCGTATCTCTCGCAGGTTGTATCTTTATGGTCACAGCGGCCTGGTTTGCCCACGGAATGGCTGCAGTCGCTTATTTAATTGTATTTTTTGTTATTATGACCTCTGGCGCTGTGCTTTTGCGGAAAGGTCTGCCTCTCCGGTAACGGACTAAGACCGGTCATTTTTAAGCCGGAAGAGGCAGCACATGAACCGCATACAGCAGATGGAAGGAAATAAAACCAGTACATAATCGAAGATGAAACTCCCCTTCATCCGCTTGCTCAGCCTTCATAAGGACTGTGGAAATAAGCTGTGATCTATGGTATGATAATCATAAATCACAGCTTATCAACGGTTTGCAATGGAATCTGCAAGTTCCGATAAGCTATATGATATAAGAGTTTGGAGGGAGAAAATCTTGCATAGGGAAAATATTAGATTACGTCAGGAAAACGCATCGGATTACAGGATTGTTGAAGAATTAACCCGTGAAGCGTTTTGGAATCATCATGTCCCCGGCTGCAATGAGCATTATTTGGTGCACATTATGCGGGAATCACAGTCATTTATAAAAGAACTGGACATTGTTGCTGCTGAAAATGAAAAGATTGTGGGAAACATCATGTACACAAAGGCAACCATACTGTGTGATAATGGGGACAATTATCCGGTTATCAGCTTTGGTCCCATTTCGGTTTTACCCGAATTTCAAGGGCAAGGGATAGGTAGATTGCTCATCGAACACACCAAACAGCTTGCAAAGGAATTGGGCTGCAAGGCAATTTTGATTTACGGTGATCCTTCCTACTACAGTAAATTTGGTTTTGTTGGGGCAGAAACTTACAAAATCGGCACACCGGATCATATGTATGCTGCTCCATTACTGGCTCTTGAATTAATTGAAGGTTCATTGTCCAATTGTTCCGGCCGCTTCTTTGAAGACCCAATATTTGAAATTGATGAAGAAGCAGCAAAAGAATTTGACAAAGGGTTTCCATACAAAGAGCTTCAAAATTCTTTACCTTCACAGGAAAGGTTTCTTCAGCTGGTTAAAATGCGGACTCCAAGATTATGAGCATTTTACTCAGTTCCTTTCATGGTACGATGTAAACCCACCTAAATAGCGGTCTGAACACTTTATAATAAGAGGGTTGCAGCTTCATAGCCATTTGCTAAGAAGCTGCAACCCTCTTTCCTCAATCGGATATTCGCAATGACCAAAGGTCACAGCGCTTCCAGCACCATCGGGCGGACTCTCCGCTTTGCTATTTGATGAGGTTAAACACCGTCATGCTTATTTCCCGTTTTGTAATCGTCCCTGGCCCAGTTTGGAGCATTGATCGGGCCAGCTTTATCATTCCCATTTTTTGCTGCTCCCTGGATTTCCGGCACTTGGGCCTGCTCATTTTTTGGACGGTGCATTTTCTCATGATTCTCCGTTCCATGATTATTTGAATCATAAGGACTGGGTCTTCTCATACCTGCTTTTGCCATAATGATACCTCCTATCTGTCGATAGTTTTTGTATTTCCACGGAAACTATGCAGAAAAGATCATGAAATGATCATCAGATATCTGTTATTGTTTCTTCTAACAATCTGTATCCAACTCCCATTTCCGTTAAAATGTATTGGGGATCTGCCGTATCTAGTTGTATTAGTGCAGGGATATGTTTATATAAACCGGACAATTTCATCCAGCGGTTTACGGGATTTCTTCCGTACCGTCTGGTCTGCCGGATATCCGGCCGCAATTAATCCGCATATATGCTTTTCCTTGGGAATATTCAGCAGCGAAGCAACCTTTTCTCTGTCATACATTCCCAATATGCAAGTACCGATTCCCTGTGATTCAGCTTCCAGGCAAAGATAGGCAATTGCCGCCCCAATATCCCCGGGAGCAAAATACTGACTGTCTACAAGGCGCTTAACATGAGGCATTAAATTGGCGTACTCTTCGACCACAACAAAAAATGCCCGTGCTTTGGCAGCAAACCCATTTGTTCCCAGAGGCTGTGCACATTCTGCAACCGGTTCTATGAGTTCCGGATTTTCAACTACCACAAAACTCCAGGGCTGACCATTGCAGCCAGATGGTGCCAGGTGTGCCGCCTCAACACATTTGACCAGCTTTTCATGTTCTACCGGTTGATCTTTAAAATTTCTGCAGCTTTGCCTGCGAAGGCATAAATCCATAAAATCATTCATTGTAATTGCTCCTTATATTTAATATTTTCCAGGTTTCTTTTTACTGTAACATGATTCACACCAGCTTTTAACTGGCATTTTTGCACCGGTTGCAGTTAAAGCTTTGTGGATTTGTCTTGCTTTCATTCCACATATGGTCTTGCAAACCTTTTTTCATAAGCACCATTTTTCTTAAGATTGAAGTCCCAATAATAGTTTGTTAATCCGGTTAAAGAAAACAGGGAGAATAATAATTGTATACCCTTTGACAGGTATTCGGACTTCTCATATTCCTTTTTCAAGCTTAAATCCATAATTCCTTTGTCTGCATAGGTTCGTCCTATTGCCTCCATTTGATCATAGAACTTTTTGTTGGCTTTTTCCGGTTTCATTTGAATGCCTTCCACGCCGCCTTTTATAATGGTTCCATCAAAGGATACCCCCAGCCTTTTTGTAATAAGTTCAAGATAAGGTCTCAAATAGTACGACTGGCTGGTCTCCGGAAAACCGGACTGAACTAAAAATGCCATATGTACTTCTTTATTGTTTATTGGTTTTAGCTGTTCAAAGAATTTCATTACTGAGCCAGGCATGGCATGAACATAAAGCGGAAAAACAAATAAATTATTTTCTGCAGAACTGAAATCCTCAGCCCATATTTTATGTTCTTTTACATTTATCAGATTCCTTACCTCTATATTTTCTGCTCCCTGTTCTTTCATCCCTGTAATTATCTTTTCAATGATCCGCTTGCTGTTAGAATGATTTCCTCTTGGAGAGCCATTATAAATCACCCATTTACCGCTGGTTTTTCTTCCAACAACTTCCTTTGCCAGAACCTCGGCCATAGGTTTTGTACATTCTAAGTTCATTGTCTGTACGCTTTCGTTTTCATACAGAAGTTCTTTACAAGCACTATGGAAATGGTATGCTGTCCGGGCAAGATGGTTCTTTATGACTTTTACTTCCTCATCACTCAACCCGCTTTTTTCTAAATAGAAGTTCATTACTGGATATTTATGATATCTTTTCAGGTGACCGCATTCACCGTTTCTTATTTTAATGTAGGGTAAATAATGCTGTATTAAACGGTCCAAAAATGTTTTTCCCTTGCCGTCAATAAAGCCATTTTCTGTATGAAAAAGAATGACCACTTCATCACTGTTTATATAGTCCTTATACAATTTATAGGCATCATCATTTAAAGCACATTTTCCAGGACTCTTCCACCAGCAGCTCCAGCAGCCTATACAATCCTTTATTTCGGTATCAATAGAATGATAGATAATCACTTCAGCGTCTTTATTCTTTTCCGTATAATAATTCTTAATTTCCTGAGCCAGTGATTCTTTTCTTGTGTTTTTCCCTAAATCAAAAATCGATATCTTCATGACTCCTCCTCAATCCTTATGAAATAATCCTCAAACCACTTTATAACAAAGCCGGAATATGCAAGACCAAACTCAAGAGCATCATTTTCATATTTGGCTGGCTTACAGTCTTCTAAAGAAAGCCCTAGTTTCTCAAGCTGCAGTTTTCCTTCATCTCTGATGTTTACCAGGTCTCGCTGCATATCTCTAAAGTTCTTAATATGGGTGTTAATGGATTCCAGCCGTTCATCTTTGGTTAACTCATTGAAGAAAAACATCTTTAGCAATTGTGTGGATTTATACTTATCAGGACCCAGATCATGTCTCATTAACATACTAAATCGTTCTCTTCCATTCTCTGTAATTCTATATAATTTTTTTGTCCTGTTATTCTTAACTTCTTCTTTTGAAGTTACATATTCATTCTTCTCAAGTTTCACTAAAGTTGGATGGATTGCGCCTTGACTTGTACTTGCAAAATATTCAGTGCTTCTTTCCATTCCCTTTTTTATGTCATATAAAGTGAGTGAATGATTATAGGATAAAAATCCTAAGATAATCAACTCTATCATGAGATTGCTCCTTTATAAAATCATGGTTTATATATGTCGTTTAGACATATATAACATTACTCCCTTTTCCATATTCTGTCAAGAATGAATAATCAGCATCACTGCCTCAGCGTGCTGCCAACGGTCCTCCTTAGAATCAACCATATTCTTTTGTAATAAAAAAACTGCTGCAATAAGGTATGACCCGCTTGCAGCAGTCCAGAAAAATAATAACACACGGCAAATTGATATGAAATTATTCAATCATAAAACATTCAACACCAATATTACTAAAAGTAATGACTGGTTTGCACCGGTATGTCTTGCTGCAGCTATCAGACAGCCTTACTTTTAAAACATACAGGCCTTCAAAAGGAACTGTGAATTTAAAGCAGCCACAACCGTTAATCTGTAAACAGCACAGAAACGTGTCTATGCCGTTGCATCTCTCATATAATTTCACATCCCAATCATGGAAATTATCGCACCGGCAGCCCCAAATACACCCCATAATAATACAGGGTTTAATCAGGCATTCCTCACAAACAGGACAGGGTTCGGGTTCCGGGCACTCTGCAGGTACGGGTATTGGAACGGGAATAAATATCGTTTCCGGCTCCGGACAAGGTGGGCAAGGTTCTGGCGCCGGGCATTCCGGACACACCGGACAGGCCGGGCAAGGTGTTGGTTCCGGACACACCGGGCAGGGAGGACAAGGCGTTGGTTCCGGACACACCGGACACACCGGGCAGGGAGGACAAGGCGTTGGCGGCGGACACACCGGGCAGGGTTCCGGTTCCGGACATGGCAGTGGTGCCGGGCACGCCGGGCAGGTCGGGCACGTCGGGCACGTCGGACACGTCGGACACGTCGGGCAGGGTTCCGGTTCCGGACATGGCGGCGGCGCCGGGCACGTCGGACAGGGTTCCGGTATCGGGCATGGTTCAGGCAGCGGACAAGGTTGCGGCACCGGACACGTCGGGCAGGGTTCCTGTGGTGGACAAATTGTCGGAGCCGGACACACCGGGCATTCCGGGCACACCTGAGCAGGCTGTTCCTCACTTTCCGGCAATACCTGAGGTACTTCCGGAGTGGGAACCACAGGGGCTGGTGCTATGCCCTGACATTCCACTCCTCCAACAAAGGGGAAATAATGAAATTCAAAGCCGCTTTCAGCATTTACTGCAAACGAGCCTAAAGCAGCATTACCGCTTACATGGCCGCCTGTAGAATGTGCATGGAACATTGCCTGTGGTGCCAGTATACTTCCCCAGATATCGGAGGACTTTTCCATATAAATATTGGATGCATCCTCAAACAAATACAATGTCTGATTTGCCTTACTTCTTTCCCCGTAAACACCGTATTGCAAATGAGCATTTGCTCCCGTTCTCAGCCTTACAATAACCCTGCTTCCTTGTGGAACCTCTGCACGTATTCCTTTGTTGATTAAACCATTTGGCCTTACATCAATAAGGAATACATTTTGTACAGGGTCATTGCCTCTTAAAATCCACTCGAAATTATTATCCACAACAACTCCATTTGGAGTTAATGCTTCAATACAGTCTTTGTAGTATCCGATGTTTTCCCTGGCATCATTGAAAAATCTGGGTAAATCGGCGCCTATCCTGCTTGCAGGTATATATCTTGGTACATCATAACTGGGAACCACATAGTGATCACCCTTATCCGATGGTGTCCAATATTGGCTGCCTCCATTGGCCTGGTATAAAAATTTCAGTTCTTGTATCCCATCATTTATACCACCTTTTCCAATTAAATACGTACTTCCCTTGGCTGCACGGAATCCGCCTCCCACAACCACATGGCCGATCACAACCAAAGGGCCGGTCATAGATACATTACCGCCAACTAAAAAGCGTACTAAATCCGGTGAGTAACTGACTTCCTTGTTACCTCTTCTGACAAATCCAACACTCAATCCTCTTGGGCTGTAAAAACTTCCGCCTATTGCTACAGGTCCTTCAACATCAACAATGTTATTGGCATCGTTAAAAATAATAACATTAAATTTGGAGGCAGTACCAAAAGGCTGGCCCGCAATACTATACCAGTTTATATTATCATAAGGTAATCCTGCACTTGCCATTGCTTCATCACTATAACTGATATTGTCCATATAAACTCCTGCAAACTGCTTGAAATTAACGCATTTTCATTCTCAGTTCAGTTTATTCTAATGGAAATTGTCCTGTGCTGCTTTTTATGCAATTGGACTAAATTTTATGATAATCTTTGTAATACATATCAAATATTTTCCACAATACCGGTTCCTTTAGTTGACCGCATCTTGATTACTAAAATATATATTTTTATAGTGAGGATCATACAAGACCGGTTCCCTGCCGGTATTAACAAAAATACCGGCATTCATCCCGGCCTTTAACCCTGCCTCATTGTATGCCCACTGATAATAATGATACCAGTCTTTCATTCCGCCTCGCTTTTTCATTTCTGTAAAATCGGTGGAAACCAAAACCACATCGGGATGTTCCTTGGGAATCTGGGTCTGCACTTTTATTATCTTATCATAATTTACCGCTTCCTCTCCGTTATATTCTCCAATCCGGATCAGAAAGCACTTTTCCGTGCCTGTCTCCTTCATTTCCCCCAGCATCCTCTCAAAATATAACCGGTATTCCTCAGGCTCCAACCCCCGGTCTCCATCGGTTTCTCCCTGGCACCAAAGCATATAAATATGGCGAATACAAAAGCCTTGTTCCACCAAATACTTCCTGCCAGACCGCAAACGCTCCTTCGCATCTTCAAGAAATTCTCCTCCTGCCTGCCACTCCAGAATGGAGGAACCTCCCTTGGAGGCTGAAATTGCAACAACCGGAATTCTCGTACAAAGGTAATAGGCATTGATAAAGGCAGCCGCCAGGGAGCCGGTCTTTTTATCCCCATCATCGATCCCGCCTTCCCGGTTTTCTTCCTTCCCAAAAGGCTCTTCCATTAAAAAAAGGCGGTCCGGCGCAGTCACGGCACGGTATTCATAGCCGGCACCAGGCAAAATTACCGGAGCTTGCTCTCCGGTTTTTCCATCCGGAATCCCCCTGCCTGCCATATTAGACTGACCCATAAACAGAAATAAATCCATGTTTCCTTTCACTGCATCCATTCCTTCTTTCACCCCCTGCTTCCCTGGCACAACCTAAGTTCCTGATTCCATATCACAAAATATGGCATTTCCTCATCCGGTCTTCGCAAGCCGCCATAATTGTTGACAAATGCTTTTTCTGTTTTTCCGTCAAAGGTGTCAAAGGATTCCTGCACTTAATACTTATCTCAATTCCCCTGTTCCTGACTCCTTCCTTTATGACCGGCACAAAGATCTCTGCCACAGAATAAATTTCCATAAGCTGGTCAAAAATTCCCTGAATGTTTTCACAAGCCTCAAGGTTTCTTTCATCCACTACCCGGACCCAGGCCGAAGCCAATTCCGGATAAATATTGGATAATCCGCCTATGCAGCCGCTTCCTCCTGAGAGCATATTATGAAGCATGAATTCGTCAAAACCAGAGAATATCTCAAAATCAGGAAATTCTTGTGACACTGTCTGGATCAGGGCACGGGTATGTCCCATTTCCCCCACAGTGTCCTTATAACCTACAATATTTCCATGGCTGCGCAGAAGCTCAAGGGTGGTTTGGGGACTTATGTCATAGCCGGTCCTGGCAGGAAAATTATACAGATAAACCTTCCCCTTGATTTTACCGCATACCGTGTCATAATAATGATGTATTTCCCTTTCAGACAGGGAAAAATAGTACGGACTTATTACCAGCACTGCATCCGCTCCCTTTGACAGCGCATAGTTGGAAAGTAAAACTGTTTCCTCCGCATTCATGCCTCCGGTTCCAATTAAAAGCCTGGTCCTTCCTTTTGCATAGTCCGTCACATCACATATCAGACGGCGCTTTTCCTCATAATCAAGAGCAAAAAATTCCCCAATGCTTCCCATAATGACCAGACCGCTGACGCCGCCGCTTATCAGGTGTTCCCAGATTTTCCGGTTTCCGTTGCTGTCCGGCTTTTCTGTTTCATCAAAGACAGTAACAACAGGTGTATAATAATTTGCTTTCTTCATATTCTTCCTTCCCTAATAACCTGCCCCTTGCATCGCAGACAGTGCATGCCTGGTATACCTGCCAAAAAGCCCTTTTCTTCCTGCGGGCAGTTTGGGATCTTCTTCTGATTTTCTCCGTTCCATTTCCTCAGCAATTTTTTCCGGTGTCATTTTTTCTCCGGCGATCCCTACGATATCCAGAATTCTTTTTTCCACATCATAATGAATTAAGTCTCCTGACCTTATAAAAGCCAACGGTCCGCCCCTGGCAGCCTCCGGAGACACGTGGCCGATGGCTGCACCTCTCGTCGCACCGGAAAATCTTCCATCTGTCACAAGAGAAACCTTACCGTTTAAGTCCTTATCACAAACAATGGCTTCCGTTGTCATAAGCATCTCCGGCATACCGCTTCCTCTGGGCCCCTCGTAACGGATCACAAGAATATCTCCCTGCTCTATTTCATGACTGACAACCGCAGAAAAAGCATCTTCCTCACAGTCAAACACTTTTGCTGTTCCTGTGTGGGAGCGCAGTTCTCCTGCACAGGCAGAATATTTAATGACCGATCCTTCGGGAGCTAAGTTCCCTTTCAGGATTGCAATGGAACCTTTTTCTTCTGCATCTTCCGGTTCCTGAATGACATCCTGCCGTTTCAATCCGTAATTATGTAAATATCCCAGATTCCGTTCGAAAAAGCCTTCTTTACGGATATCCTCCAGATTTTCTCCAAGGGTTTTTCCGGTCACAGTCATAACATCCAGGTTCAAATAATTCTTTAACAGCATCTGAACCATTGGGATTCCGCCTGCAAACCAGAAGCTTTCCGTCAATTGAGTTCCGCTGGGTGTAAGATTGCATAAATGAGGGATTTCGTGATTGATTTCATCAAACCATTCCATAGGCAGCTCCATTCCCAGTTCCGATGCAATGGAGGGCAAATGCAGGGTGGCATTGGTAGAACCGCCGATGGCACTATGCAGGATGATTGCATTTTGAAACGCCTCTCTGGTCATAATCTGGGACGGCTTTAAATCAATCCGGGCCAGATTCATGACCGCTTTTCCCGCCCGCCTTGCGTATTCCGAAATATCCCGCATGGTGGCCGGAACCAGGGCACTGCCGGGAAGAGCCATTCCCAAAGCTTCTGCCATACATTGCATGGTGGAAGCCGTTCCCAAAAAGGTACATGCCCCCGCAGAAGGACAGCCGGTCAATTTATATTCCCGGATCTCCTCCTTTGTTATTTCATTCTTTCTTTTTTCCCTTAGGGATATATCTCCGGCCACCAGAGAAGTAGTCATATAAGGCCCCGGCCTCATGCTTCCTCCCGGCAGAAAAACCGTTGGAATATCCATTCTGGCCGCTGCTTTTAAATGGGCCGGAACCGATTTATCACAGGAGCTGGAAAGAACCATCCCATCCCAAGGCACAGCACCGGCATGAACCTCCACCATATCGCAGATGGCTTCTCTTGATGCCAGTACCAGATTCATTCCGTCATGGCCCTGTGCACAGCCGTCACAAATATCTGTCACGTGATACTGTGCGCCATATCCTCCGGCTGACAGCACACCCCATTTCACCTGATCTGACAGACGGTTTAAATGGACACTTCCCGGATGGGAATCCCCATATACATCTTCAATCAGGATCTGGGGCTTTTCAATATCTTCCTCTGCCCAGCCGCTTCCCAGCTGCAGTGCATCAAATTGAGCCCACAGTCTGCGTTCTCTTTCACTTTTCTGTTTCATATTCAAAGCCTCATCAAATATTGGTTTTTGTTTACAGATCAAAATAAACCCGTTTTCCAGTCTTTGCAGATTCCTGGATCTTGTCGATCAGGACGCTGACCTTTCTGGCTTCCCTAAGACTGATGCAAGACCCTCCGCTGCCTGCCAGCATATGATAAAATTCCCGGATGGCACGGGAATGGCTGTACCCGTAATAATCCTTTCCTCCACCTTCTGCATGGTCCTCTGCCAAAACGCTTTCCTGCCCATCCTTCAACACAGTCAATTTGTCGTTTCTTAAAAAAAAGGTTCCTTTTTCCGTTGTGACCTCAAGTTCAGCACTGGAATTCCTGCAATGGGTAACCGTGCCGTAGAATACTCCATGAACATCTTTTTCAAACATCGTAAAGCTGCATGCCGTATCCTCTACCTCAATATCCTCCAGAAGAAGGTTTCCTGCCATTCCTTTTGTCCAGACAGGCTTTCCGCAAAACAACTCCATTAAATCCATGGTATGAACCGCCTGGCTTAACATGACTCCGCCTCCGGCTTCTGCCTTTTTTCCTCTCCAGGGATCTCTGTTATAATAATCCCCGGTCCGGTTCCATGTGACCGCGGCTTTACAGCCCAAAAGCTTCCCATAGCTTCCTTCTTCCAGAATTTTGAGCATTTTCTGGACAGAAGCATCATAGCGGTGCTGAAAACACACGCCAAGATGAATGTGGTTAAGGTCCTCATTCTGAAGCAGGGCGTCTATATCCTCTGTATTCAAGCCAGCCGGTTTTTCCATGAAAACTGAAACTCCCATAGATGCAGCCAGCTTTGCCGCAGGCACATGCAGGTGGTGAGGCAGACAGATATGCAGGCAGTCAAGGCTTTCATTTTTAAGCATCTGTGCCAGATCCGTATAAAATACAGTTTCCAGGGCTTTCTCCTTTTTCCGGATATCACAGTCGCAGACTGCAGTTACTTCTGCTTCGCCCTGCAGAGAGCCAATCACCTTCCTGTGAACTTCCGATATGACACCAAGCCCTGCAATCCCGATTCTAAGCATATGCGATTCATCCTCTCATTTTACTTTTCTGGCCAGCATCTGTGCCTTTACGCACAGCTCCGCCGCTTTTAAGGCATGTTCCTGGGTCATGGCATGTTCCGTACGGTTGATGCAGTCCAGGATCAACTGACCAAAAAACGGAAAACCTACACGGCCCCGGACATTGACGGAATGCTCTCCCTCCTTATCCGCCCAGAGCACAAAATCACCGGCGCCTTCCCTTTCCATATCCACATACTTCCTAAGCTCAATATATCCTTCCGTTCCCAGGACAAAGGTCCTTCCGTCTCCCCAGACAGACAAGCCGTCCGGCGTAAACCAGTCCACACGGAAGTATCCCATGGCTCCGTTGTCACCTACCAGGGTGGCGTCACCGAAATCATCCAGCTCCGGGTATTCCGGGTGATTGTAATTTCCGATCTCACTGTTTACCACTGTTGCGTCCCTGGCACCTGTATAATACAAAAACTGTTCAATCTGATGGCTTCCGATATCGCACAGGATGCCTCCATATTTTTCTTTTTCAAAAAACCAATCCGGCCTGGAAGCAGCATTTAATCTGTGAGGGCCCAGTCCCAGTACCTGAATAACCTTACCGATTGCACCTGCCCGGATCAGTTCCCCTGCATACACGGCACTTTCCACATGCAGCCGTTCACTGTAGCTCACCATATATTTTCTGCCGGTCCTCTTTACTGCGGCCTTTATCATCTCCAGCTGCTCCAGAGTTGTCAGAGGCGCCTTATCCACAAAGCAGTCCTTTCCGGCTTCCATGACCCTTACTCCCAGAGCTGCGCGCTCTGAGGTGATGCATGCCGACGCCACCAGGCTGATCTCCGGGTCTGAAAGTATCTGATTTTCACTTTCAGCCGCCATAACACCTTCTTCCCGGTAGGTCTCCAAAAATTTTTTCACCTTTTCCGGATCCGGATCATACACCCATTTTAATGTTGCACCGGCTTCCAACAGTCCGTTGGTCATTCCATAAATATGTCCGTGGTCCAGACCCACTGCCCCTATGATAAATTCCCCCGGTTTCACAACCGGGGCCGGTTTTCCTTTGGGGGCATAGTTCATTCCGTCTTTTTGATTTACCGTCATTTCTTTTTCTCCCCATAATTCCCGACGGATATATCCGCCGCCGCAAAATTTTCTACACTCGCTGCCTTTTCATAAAAATGGATGGCATGCCTGCCAATTCCATCTGCCGTATAGTATTCATCATCCGTTGTGATGGGTAAGGACACCGTCCGTTTCTCAAATCCGGCCTTATAGATCGCGGTAATCAGTTCCACGGTCTTCCTTCCATCAAGCCCGGTGATCAACGGCCGGTTTCCGTGCTCAAGGGCGCTGAGAACATCATCGATTTCTCCGGTATGGCCTTCATATTCCAGATCTTTTATTTCTCCATAAGCCTGTTCCAGCTTTTCCATAAGCTCCGTATTCTTTTCCGGTAACGGAAATCCGTTTTCCTGTGTAATTTCAGCCGCACAGGACCAGGGGGCAGCTATTTTTGCATACTCGCACTGAAGCATAATTCCCTGCTCTCCGCCGTGATGCACAACAGAGCTGGTCACCTCTGCCACAGATCCATCTTCATACCGAAGCGCCGCAAAGGACAGATCTTCTACCTCTGAATTGTCATGCATCACATTGGCGAGCATGGAGGATACTTCCGAAGGAAGAGATCCCTGAATCCAGTTCAGCATGTCGATCTGATGTACGGCATGATTAAGAGTAGGACCGCCGCCTTCCTTTTTCCAGGTTCCACGCCACCATAAATCATAATAGCAATGGCCTCTCCACCAGAGAGAATCAATGTGGGCGCAGCGGATCTTTCCTGCCAGACCGCTGTCTGCCAGCTTTTTCAGCTTCCAGATGATATTCCGGAAGCGGTTCTGTGCAATACAGGCCATGACCACTCCATTCCGCCGTTCCGCTTCAATCATTTCATCGCATTCCTTCAGGCTGGGAGCCATGGGCTTTTCTACCAATACGTTTTTTCCGGCATTCATGCAGTTTATGGCAATTTCCCCATGACTGGATGGGGGTGTACACACATGGACCAAATCAATTTCCAGTCCGTAATCCAGCATCTCCTTATGATCGGCAAATATCCTTGCCTCTGTAAGGCCGAAGCGTTCTTTTGCCGCCTGTGCCTTTTCCGGATAAATATCACAAAGGGCGACAATTCTGCACCGTTCCTGAAAGGCCAGAAGCCCGTTCAAATGATTGCCCGATATATTTCCCAAACCTATGACCGCTACTTGAATCATATTCTATCCTTCCTCTCCGCCAGCTTTTGGTCTTGAGGCGGAAAGCAATCCGCCTCAAAACCAGACTTATGTACCACATCACTTATTCCGGAAATATTCCTCTCTTTCCGTTTTCACCTCTTCTGCTCCGGCTTCCTTCAGCGCTTCCATATATGCATCAAAGGTTTTATCAAAATCTTCTGGAGCACAAGTCATACATTTTACAAGATATTCGTCATCTGCAAGCAGGATCTTTGCACTGTTTTCTGACTGGGTAGGAGAAGTATATGCGGGATCATACACAAGGTCTCCTGCAATGGCATTTTCGAAGTTGTCCATTACATACTCCTCATAACCTGGAATCTCCTTTGAAGTGGCCTTCATGAAATCTTCTTCCGAAGCGTAATATCCCTGATTTCCTACCAGGAACAGGTCATGACGGATCCAGTCCTTATCCTCGGCATTAAAATCCGAATTGATGACCACGGGTACCCCGTCTTCTAAGTTGTAATGCTCGCCCTCAAATCCATGGAAGATGGCAAAGCCGCCTTCTTTGGTACTCAGCCAATCCAGATAGGTCACCACTGCTTCCGGATTTTTGCAGGTTTTCGGAACAATGTTATAGGCTCCGCACAGGGAATACTGAGGATTATACTGTTTCCCGTCATTCACATTCTTTAAAGGCGGAATGGAAACCATATCAGCCTCTGGCTCCAGGGCCTTTAGATTCTGCAAAAGCCCTCCTCTTAAGGCGTCCACATTTCCGTTTGCACTGTATTCTCCGATTCCCAGCTGCCCATTTACGAATTTTTCCTTCAGAGTTCCATCCTGATCGGTACTGGTATAAAATTCAGGGTCCAGAAGACCTTCGTTATATAATTTATTCATAAATTGCAGATAGTCCTTATATCCCGGATCTAAGTAGGCTGACATCTTATAGGAAACACCTGCCGCCGCCTCATCTCCCAGCGTCTGCATGAACGCTGACGACAGCCATGTTGTCCAGTCGGACTTCATGTAGGTAGAATAAAACGGAACCACATCCGTTCTTCCATCCGGATTATTATTTTTAAAAGCCTTTAATACGTTGTACAGTTCATCCGTTGTGGTCGGAATCTCCATTCCCAGCTTGTTCAGCCAGTCCTTCCGGATAAACACATTCTGACGTGCGGTAATGGAACGTCTGGCAGGAATTGCCCATAATCCGCCTTCCGTATTTCTGCCCAGATCAAGTACCTGATCCGTCACATATGCCTTTAAATTTTTCGCCTGACCGTCTCCGTCAATATAAGGACTTAAATCATAGGTACCACCCTGAACGTAATAGCTTTCTGCCAGGGTGGGGTCATAAGTCATAATAATGTCCGGCGCCGTGCCGCTGGCCATCATGGTCTGAATCTTTGTGGTTTCTTCATTTCTGGGAACCGCAACAAACTCTACGTTAATGCCCACCTTATTCATTTCTTCTTTTATATAATTTGTCCATCGGTTTTCCGTAATGGTAGAGCCTGCCGGTGCCGTGCTCCGGTCAAAAAGCTCCACTGTAATCGTCACATTATCAAATGTTTTCTCTCCGTAAGTGGTAACATAACCAGTTTCTGATGCAGCAGATTCTGCTGCTGTCTGTCCCGGCTGACTGCTGCCTCCAGTTCCGCTGCAGCCGCTCAGCAGCATTACAGCTGCCAGACAAATTGCTGATTTTCCTTTCATTTGCATTTCCTCCCATTTTATAGTTTATTTTATTTCATACACTTTTGAAACAAATCACCCTTTTACCGAACCGACCATAACACCCTTTACAAAATATTTCTGCAGCCATGGATATACCAGAATGATCGGAACGGTTGAAACTATGACACTGGCCATCTTTAAGGACTCCGCCATAACGGCAGTCCCCAGATTGTCCGATGAAGCAGATACCTGGCTCAATTGTCCTGCAAACAAAAGCTGTCTGAGCCGCAGCTGCAACGTATATTTATTCGGCGTCTGAATATACAGCAGGGCACTGAAATAATCATTCCAGTAGGAAACTGCATAAAACAGTCCGATGGTTGCAATAATGGGGGCAGACAAAGGCAGGACAATGCGGAACAATACCTGCATCTCACTTGCGCCGTCAATATAGGCTGCCTCCTTTAATTCCTTGGACATTCCCCGGAAAAAGGTTCTCATGACAATAAAGTTAAATACATTCATGGCGGACGGGATCACCAGACCGGCAATGCTGTCATAGAGCCCAATTCCCTTCACTACCAAAAAGGTAGGTATAATTCCTCCGTTAAAATACATGGTAAAGAGGATGATACCGGTTAAGAATTTCCCTCCCTTTAAGGTGGGATCAGATAATACATAGGCTGCCGCCACGGTTAAAAACAGTCCGAGTCCGCTTCCCAGAATGGTTACGATGACGGAAACATACATCGCGCTCCAGATCTGTGTCTGCTTTACCAGAATTTCTTTATATGCATTTAAAGTAAAATCTATGGGGTAAAATGTCACTCTTCCTGACAGTACAGGCGCATTTCCGCTCAAAGAGTAAGCCAATACATTTAAAAAAGGATAGATGCAGGCGATCACCGTAACTGTCAGTACCCCGTAAAGTGCCGCCGTTCCGATCTTTATCCCTTTCTTTTTCCCGTAGGTATCCCCCTTCATATTTCCATATCCTCCTGTTCTTTTCATTCGGCTATATGATCCCTTCTTCCCCGATCTTCTTTGCAAACTTATCAGCTGCAAGCAAAACAATGATATTGACAACCGACTGGAACAGTCCGACCGCTGTTGACTGGGAATACTGTGCTTTTTCAATACCGATCCTGTAGATATAAGTACTGATCACCTCAGATACCCCCATGACCTTTGTATTGCCGAGAAGCAGAGGCGCATCCAGTCCAATGGACATCATTTTGCTCACTGACAGAATCAGCATGGTAATGATCACAGGCTTGATCATTGGAATGGTAATATGTATAATCCGTTTTAGCTTGGAAGCCCCATCCAGATAAGCAGCCTCATAAAGACTTTCATCCACTCCGGTCAGTGCCGCCAGATAGATCACCGTCCCCCAGCCGATTTCTTTCCACACATTGCAGATTACATAGGTAAATATCCACCAGCCGTTACTGCTTAAAAACGGAACAGGATTTCCTCCTGCCGCCTTGATCATGTGATTAAAAGTTCCTGATGTAACTGAAAAAAGGTTCATTGCGATTCCCGCTACAACCACCCAGGAGATAAAGTGAGGCAAATACAGCAGAGACTGTGACAGCTTTTTGAAACGGGCATTGGTAACCTCATTGAGCAGCAGCGCCAAGCCTATGGTAAGAGGAAAATTCATTGCCAGGGTGAGCAGATTCAGCATAAGAGTGTTTCTGACAACATTCCAAAACTGCTTGTCCCTGAAAATCTTTTCAAATACCGAAAAACCCACAAATTTGCTGTCAAACACCCCACGGAAGATATTGTAGTCCTGAAAAGCCATTACCAGGCCTCCCATGGGAATGTACTTAAAAATGATATAATACAGCACAGGAAAAAGCAGCATCAGATAAGACCACTTCTTTTTCCAGACATACTCGAATCCCTTCATTAATATCCCTCCCAAAACCTATTCTTCCTTGTAAGAAAAGAAATCGAAATCCGCATACCCTCCCATACCGGATAAATCCTGACAGCATATGCCAATAAAAGCTCCTGTAAACATAACATGACCGGTACTTTGAAAATAATCATCGGAAAGCTTTGTGGCATCCATGGCATCTCCGATATTTAAATAAGTCTCTCCATCAAAGGAATAGGAAAACTGTGCTTTTTCCTTTGATGTCTTCAGGCGGAGATACAGCTCCCTATTCTCCGGGATGGAAACTCCCATTCCTATGGGATGGCTCCCTCTTCCCAAATCACATTGAAGAATGGAAAGTGTCTTTCCCTCATATTCATCTCTGGAAAGATACAGGTAATAGTAGCAGTCCGTATTATAAAAATACGTCAGTCCGGCCATTTGCTGGAAGTTCTGAGGTTCAAAATCAACTTTTGTAACTGCTTCCACATAAAATTCCTGCTGCCGGTGGGCCAGCAGAGACTGCCTGTATTTTGAATTTAAGGATTCTGCCCCATACAGCCTCAGCCAGCCTTCTCTTGCTTTTAAATCCCCTCTTTCTCCCAGGGGGACTCTCAGTGTCTGCAGATTTTTGTCCCATGTGCTGCCGTTAAAATCCTCAAACAGCTCCACAGGATCAACCGGAATTTCTTTTTCTCCCATTCCTATCTGGAGCACCATATCCGGTCCTATGGTTCCGTTCTCCATATACAGCCAGTCATTGCGCCATATCACCCGCTGCAGCCCTGTTTCTCTTCCCAGTATGCACCGTCTGTCTTCGCCGGCCGGCCTGCTGCATAAGTGTGCCAGATACCATTCTCCATCCGGCGTGCTTACAAGGCTGGCATGTCCTGCTTTCTGCAGTCCGCACTCCGGCAGATGGCGCGTCGTAAGAAGCGGCGTATTGGGAGCAGTCTCATAAGGCCCTGAAATCGTCCGGCTCCTCGCTGCTGTGACTGCATGGTCAAAGCCTGTCATACCTTCTGCTGTGATCAGATAATAGTACCCGTTTCTTTGGTACAGATGGGGGCCTTCTGCATATCCGATGTGAGAGCCTTTAAAAATCAGTTTCTGCTCTCCAACCAGCTTTTTCTTACTGCAATCGTATTCCTGAAGAACAATTCCACCGAATTTGGAATGATAAGAGCGGTAATCCATCTGCATGTTTAAAAAGTATTTTTTTCCGTTTTCGTCATGGAACAGCGACGGATCAAAGCCGCTGGAGTTTATATAAACCGGTTCGCTCCATGGTCCGCAGATGTCTTCAGCCGTAATCAGATAATTATGGGTATCCTTAAAACTGCCCCGATAGGACTTCACATCGGTATACACCAGATAAAAGATCCCTTCACTGTAGGACAGACACGGGGCCCAGACCCCGCAGGAATTATCTTCCCCCAGCATATTGATTTTTTCTGTTGAATCAAGGGGATATCCGATGAGGTCCCAGTTCACCAGATCGGTCGAATGATAAAGCCTTACTCCCGGAAACCACTCAAATGTAGAAGTGGCAATGTAATAATCCTGTCCAACCCGCAAAATAGAAGGGTCAGGATTAAATCCTCTTAAAATAGGATTATGAATTAAAGTCATAGTCGTCTGTTCCTATCTTTTTTCTGTTTCGTCTTAAAACAGGCTTTCTCAGTTCTTTTACGGCATCCGGAACGTGCTTTCCCTTACAATCAATTTTGTTGGAATTCTTATTGTCTCCGTACTCCCTGTTTTCTTTTCCATTATTTCCACCAGCAGCCTTGCTGCCTGTGCTCCGATCTGCTCCCTGTCCTGGCGAATCGTCGTAATTCCCGGTGAAACATAGGAAGCTACCGGCAAATCGTCATTTCCGATCACAGATACATCTTCCGGAATCCGAAATCCCCTCTTCCTCAGGATCTCTATGGCCCCACTGGCATACTCATCATACGTGGCATAAATGGCAGTAGGAAATTCATCCCAGCATTGCTGAAAAAGGATATTCACCGCTTCCAATCCGGCTTCTCTTGAATACTTGGATGCTTCCACGCAGTACTTGGGATTCCATTCCAGATTGTTTTCTCTTATGAACCGCCTGTATTCCTTAAACCTTTCGCTTCCGGAAACCGTATCCTGAGGGCCAGCCAGAATCGCTATCTTTCTGTGCCCCAGCATATAAAGATGCTTTAAGCTCTGATTGGCGGCCATGGCATTATCAGAAATGACAGACGGAACCCCCGGAAATATTCCCTCCACCGATACTTTTGGCAGGGGAGCATCCAGCAAATCCTTAAACTGCTCTAAGAAGCTGTTATTTAACGCCAGCAAGACTCCGTCTACATTCCGGTATTTGCAGTGTTCCAGAAAAGATATCTTTTTTTCTCCCAGGAAATTGTTGATAAAAACAATGTCATAGCCATAACCTCCTGCCACCATTTTAAATCCCTGAAGAATGCCGCTGTAATGGGGATGCATGATCCCCATTCCCTGTTCCTCTGCAAAAACGATCCCGATCAGCCAGGATTTCTGGGTCGCCAGTGTTCTTGCCGTATTATTTGGTACAAATCCCAGTTCCTTTATGGTTTGCTTTACAAGGGCACTGGTCTCTTTATTGACACCTTTGTAATTGTTTATCACCTTGGAAACCGTAGAAACGGAAAAACCTGATTCTCTTGAAACATCGTATATTGTAGCCATATTCCAATATCTCCTTCATTTACAACGCTTTCTGTACGAAGTAAAATGCAGTGAAATATACGCCTTTATTTTGATACTATTGATTTATTTTTGATATATTTCAGTTCTTATCCTCCTGCTATTTCATGTATTTTGATTAAGAAAGCGCTTTCTATAATGTATAACTATTTTAATACGTCAAGTTCATTTTCTGCTATTGACAATACTTACAATAATTTATGTTTAAGAAACATGTTTCGAACAATTTCCTTCTTTTTTCCAACAAGCTTTTATCATTCATAAACACCATAGGCTGCCACATGTGTAAAACTGCCCATTCAGATAAACGGTGCAAAAATGACCTGATTGAATAATATTTCCAGTATCAGTCTGCTTAAACTTTCATCCGGAAATCTGGCGTTCATCAAGGTTCCGATTCCAATTGTATTTCACTTTTAAGAGTATATATAACAGAATAATGGCAGATAATCCCGTCTCTTAACAATACAAGGATCATCTGCCGTTACATGTTTTTTCTTTATTATTTTGATGCTGTTTCTTAAACAATCAGTGAAAATCCGAGGTGCAAACGAAAACCTGTTCCATGACAGAGTAAAAGGAAAGACAGCGGTTTCAATTTTCAAAACCACCTTCTACTCCTTTAAGTGTAACCCTTCAGCAATTACAACAATGTTTTTCGTTCCCCTTGTTGATGAGGTTTTTATAAAAACATTAACGATCTGACTTTGTTTTTTCTCCGTAAACCTCTTTGATTTTGCTGAATGTTTCCGGGCTTACTATATGTTCCAAACGGCAGGCATCTTTATGTGCGTTTTCTTCCCCAACGCCGAGAATATCCTTCAGAAAGTTTTCAATTACTACATGGCGTTCAAATATAGAAGCAGCATATTTAAGTCCGTCCTCAGTCAGAATGAGATTACGGTCACGATCCATTGTGAGTAATCCCTCATTACTAAGTTTTTTCACAGCAACGCTGACACTCGGTTTTGATATGCCAAGGTCATTTGCAACGTCAATAGAACGGACATTGCCAAGTTTCTGCCGCAATAGAAAAATGGCTTTTAAGTAGGTTTCGGCAGACTCACGGCTTTTCATTGGCTCATATAAAATTGCATTTGATAGCTGCCCTGATAATTAACTACCTGCAATTTGCAGTTTACAGGGTCTACACCGTATACCCGACGCTTATCCATTGAATTGCCGCCATTGCAAACATGGTATATGTCCTGTATGTCCCGTCCGCTTAGTTTCCCGGCTTCAAGTACGAATGACTGTTTTTCTTCGTTTCTCCAATCACCCCATAACGCAATTTCCCAGATATAATTAACCATAATGTCCGGTAAAATGGCCCTTATCCCGGTTGACACAGACCAATTATCCTTACTGCACATGGGCGGATTTTCACTTGTCGTCCTCGTCATGTCCAATCCCTCCTTTTTTGAACATTGAATGTCTTGTTCCAGTCTGGCAGTGTCCATGTCCATGCCCACCAAATCCATAACCGGCGTGCTGCCAATGTTCATAACCGTGTCCGTAAGACGACATGAATTTCTCCATATACTTACGCCTCTCCTCGAAATCCTCGTCAGGAAATTGCTCCTCATACTGCCCGATGATTCGCCCCAGGTATTTACTAAAATCAGTCAGTTCATCATCATTCAGACAGTCAAGGACTTTCAAAACGTCCGGCTCGCTCTCGTCCGTACTGCCGGCGGCATTCGCGCCTTTTTCGGTCAGCCGGATAGTCATAACCCGCTTATCGTCCTCTGACGGTTCGCGGGTTATATAGCCGTATTTTTCCAGCTTTGCAACCAGCTCTGCAACTGATTGTTTGCTCATATTGAGCAAATAGGTCAATTCCTTTTGACTGATTACGGGTTTCAATTTGAGAATTGCCAGCACCCGGCCTTGCCCCCTGTGAGGGTTGTGCATTTTGCCAAAATGGTTAAACATTGCGCGGTGCATGAGCATTTGAAGCTGCTGCAGTTGTCCGTTGATCGTGCCTTTAATTTCATCCACTGTTAAGTCCTCCTGCTATCATTCCTATTATTTTCATATGTCAAGTACCTGACTTTTTAATCAGTGTAACACCTGACCGTTTTAATGTCAAGTACCTGACTTAATATTTTTAACTTTTCTGGAACCAATCAGAAGCCTTTCCCTGTACATCTGCTAAAAAATATTACAAAGTCAGGACATAAGAAAAGCATATTGTCAGGTACGTGACAATATGTTTTTATACTACTGATAATAATTAGATACGGACATAAATACGGGAAAGGAAGGCACAAATTGAACTTTATCATACAGGTTTTACTTATCAATCTGGTAATTTCATGTGAAAATGTCGGCGTATTCGCATTAGCTACCAATGGGCTGCTGCCGGGCATGGCAAAGAAAGTTCATCGAATTGGTGTTGGTTTATCATTGGTGTTTAAGTTGACTTTCATTGCTATTGCAGGCGCTCTATTTGCTATACCATGGCTGCATATCCGTATTGTCGGAGGAGCATTATTGCTCTACATCACGTTTAATATGCTGCTTCATAGCAAACAGAACTTTGATAGAAAGCTGCAATCAGAGAACAAAGAAAAGGACAGCTTTTTTGAAGCCGTAATTTCTATTTCAGTTGCTGTTATCAGTATGAGCTTAGATGACGCCATTGCCATATCCAGCATTATTTCCACAGATGGAACTATGTTAGACTCGAAAAAAATAGTTGTCGCTCTTGCCGGACTTATATTCGGGGCTTTTATTTTGCTTCTATTCAGCGATTCAATGTCGGAGTTGATAGAACAATTTCCAATTCTAAACGACCTATGTGCCGGATATTTAACTTACATGGCAATCAGAATGATATTTGAAGATGATACGATTAAGCTCTTTTTTGAGCGCATCCACTTTACTTTCACCATACCGGGAGCAGTTTTGTGTGGGGTTTTAATGGCCTTTTACGGTCTGTTTGCCAATGGTATCCTTCCCGGCGGAGATACAAAAATGAGAAATACAAACCTGCCAATCTATTGCATAATAGTTGTATACGCATTGGCTACCATTGGGGCAATTTCCTATCTTGATACGGCACCGCTTATCGAGGGGCATAAGCTCAATGTTCAATCCGTGTATGGATTTATTCCAAATGGTTCAAATGCAGTATACACCATAGCTTCGTCAGCTGAACTGATTACCATTTGTGCGGCGGTATTGGCAGGGGCAACAGCCAAAAATGGCGGTAAAGAATCCTATTTATCCATGCTTTTTTCAAATACAAAAGGATTGTTGACATATGTATTATTGGGACTTTTTGTAAATACTGTGGGTCTGTCCTTTATTTTCGGCTTTGGAAAAATAAGTCTGCCGGATTACTTCATAATGTTTGCAGCCCAAACATTATTGCTGCTTTCGTATACAGCAGCTTTTACCATGATTTCTACATTTATGAAAGGAAAGTCCATGATAATTGTTTTAGGCTTACTATATATTTTAATGGAACCGATTGAAGCTGCCGTTTTTATTCACAGCGACCGCTTCCCTGCTGTTGCTTATTTTTTCCCAAGCTATCATTTGGCTGCCATTTCCGGACGCGTTGCAAGTCCCTATTCTATTCCAATGACTATGCTCATTTCTATTTTGTACATTGCATTATTTACTTATATTGGTTACAGCCACTATCAGTCACGCTATGTAACTTCCAAGCCAATTCTAAAATAGCCGGCAGGATGGCACCAAAATCGAAATACATAAAACAGGATACCACATCATGCCCGGTATCCTGTTTACGTTTTCGCTTTAAAATAATATTTTTTAGCATTTGCTTTAACTGTACCCTATGATATCATGAACTTGGCGGAAAGCATGTCTTTTTTGAAGCTAGAAGGAAAAGTATATTTGAGATTACTCAGAAACATGCGGCCACTCCCTCAATGCCTTCGTTAACAATGGCAAAGCGATATAGAGCGCTTTGAGATTATTACTAAGCATCAAATGCTGCCAAGTGTCTTGCGTTAATTTTTCTTTTGCCTTTTCAGATTTGCTAATCAGAGAAGTGATTGGTGCAAGAGCATTTTTCAAGTCTTCTTCGGTATAACAATCCACAGCATCACTCTCTGCCAGGCCCTTTGATATCAGTGATGAAGCTATATGAAGCGCTTTAAGCCTGTTCTTTTGTAACGTATGCTGAGAAGTACCCTGCGCAAATTTCTCTTTTGCTTTCTCAGTCCTGCTGATCATTGAAGTTATTGCCTGGAGTGCTTCCTCCATATCTTTTTCTGTAAAGTCATCCATAAACTTAACCTCCACGAATATAAATCATCGGCAATCCCAATTCCTGCTTTGAGCATGTGTGCAATCATTTATCCTTATTCTAACACCTAATCAAAATCGAGTAGGAGGCTGACCATTAGTTAGTCAGCCGACCTCTCACAACACCCAGCATACCGTTCGGTACTGGGCGTTTCCCTAGTTTACGCTATCACAGATTTGTAGTAAGAATTGAAAAACTGAAAGCCGTCCTTTTCTATCCTTTGATTCGTCAGGGCTGCTTTTAGAATTGGGCTGCTGGCTGTACGCCAGTAGCCTTTCCTTGTATTTGCAAGGATTCCTGCATTGGTTTTGCTGATTCCAAGGCTCTCAAGGTTTCGATACCTCGTTTTCACTCTTTTCCAACACTTCCAGAATACCATTCGGATTCGTCTCCTCATCCATTCGTCCGTCTCTTTTAACAGATTTTCCATATCTGCCAGCTTGTAGTAGTTTATCCATCCCACTATGAATTGTTTCATTTTTCTTTTCCACTCTTCATAGCTTTGGATATTTCTCCTACTTGTGAGTTCCTTGACCTTTGCCTTCATCTTTTCTTTGCTCTTCCCATGTACTCTCATTCGAAAGCCCAAACGACTCTTATAGAAACCATACCCCAGAAATTTTATTTTCCCTGCATATGATACAATCGTCTTTTCCCGGTTCACTTTTAAGAACAACTTCTTCTCTATATACGGTATGATATGGGTAAGTGTCTGCTTTGCACTTGCTTTACTTTTGCAAAATATCACCATATCGTCCGCATAGCGGACGAAACGGTGCCCTCTATTCCTTAGTTCCTGGTCCAGTTCATTTAGCATGATATTTCCACAAAGAGGACTAAGCGGTCCTCCCTGTGGTACACCGATTCCTGTTTCCTCGAACTTTTCACACCATACTGCTCCTGCCTTTAGATATTTATGGATCAGGGATATCACCCTTCCATCTTTGATATCCCTTGACAGGACTTGTATAAGTTTGCTCTGGTTCACAGTATCGAAAAACTTTTCCAGGTCCATATCTACCGTCCAAATATACCCTTCTTCCAGATATGTCTGGCACTTTAACAGGGCATCATGGGCACTCTTTCCCGGTCTGAATCCGTAACTCGTTTCCACAAATTTCTCTTCATATATGGGCGTTAATATCTGGGCAATTGCCTGTTGAATGACACGGTCTACTGCTGTTGGTATTCCCAGTTTTCTTTTCTTCCCGTTTTCTTTGGGTATCTCTACCCTCCTTACCGGGGCTGGCTGATAGGTTCCTGCCAGTATGGATTTCCTTATTTTATCGCCATTGTCTTTTAGATACTGTAAAAGTTCATTTACTTCCATTCCATCGACTCCGCCTGCTCCCTTATTCCGTTTCACTCGTTGGTATGCACGGTTTAAGTTTTCATTACTGACGATTATTTCCAGCAATCCATCTACTTTTCTGTCGGCGTTGGTGGCGTTGCTTTCAGTTATCCTCTTGTCAATAAGCGCTCCGCCATTCTCTTCGTGTTCCGCACTATCCCTCCGGCGGCAGCCATTGCTACAGCAATGTTTTGTGCTTTCTCTTTTCTCGACTTCGGTAACATTCATTTACTCCCACCTCCTAAAGTTCCACCCTTCCCATACCCGTCGACTGGCATGGTACTATGGTTTCTGCTGACTTCTCACGATAAATCTTATTTCAACCGTCGTTCGTAAAAAAAAACTCTCCACGTCCGTGAGATCTCCCCGGGTACTCGCATGCTCTTTCTCTCCATCTATCTGCCTTATTTACTGCAAATGGTTCCGTGTAGTTATTGGGCTTTGGCTTGTTTGGCAACCTTACCCCCATTTACAGCCTGATAAGATTTCTATTCGTCAGACCAGAGATTTGCCTCCACCTTCCTTCAGATTCGTTCTCACGGACGACACCCTTGGTCTTGGCTATATCCTTCCCACTACCGGGCGGATTCGAGACTTGCACTCATTAGAACATGCGCCCGCCGGGCACACCAAAAATAAACCGTCAAACTTCATATCGAAATTTGACGGTTTATTTGATGACATTAACAGGAATTGTGATATCGGTTCCTTATGAAGGCAGAACCGATATATTTTTTTATCATATCTGTATTTTTAAAACTAATTACCTGCGTGGCAGGGCGTGAATCGCTCCGCCAATGCATTCCTCCAGCGCTTCTCCTACCGATTCATTATAGGTGGGATGAGCCCGCATAGCTTTTAAAAGCTGCTCTGCAGTTAGCTTATTAGTAATAGCAGTTCCCATCTCACCGATCATATCCGTAGCTCTGGCGCACATCATCTGCGCTCCCAGTAATACGCCGGTCTCCTTATCTGTTACAACCTTAACAAAGCCTCTCTCTTCTTTTGTTATAAATGATTTGCTGTTGCCATGGGTTAAAAATTTTCCTGTAAGGGTCTCAATTCCCTTTTCCTTTGCTTCGTCTTCCGTGATTCCCACGCATGCAATTTCAGGATCAAAATAAACACATGACGGAACTGCCGACAGATCGATGGTCGGCTCCTTCCCATTCATCTGCTCCACCGCACAGATGCCCTGGGAACTGGCAGCATGGGCCAGCTGAATCCCTCCGATCACATCTCCGATGGCAAACACCCCCGGCATGCTTGTTTCAAAATTATCCTTTACCACGATCCTGCTCCGGTCCATTTCCAGTGATGCCCCTTCCTCCAGCAGGCCGTCTGTATTGGGAATGCGCCCCACGGCAGAAAGCAGGTATGGCGTCTTTAAAACCTCAATTTTTTCTTTATCCTTTGCCATCTCTCCATAGGTGCAGATAAAATCCCGGCCCTCCTTTTCAATTTTCCGCACAAATGCTTTGGTATGAATGTCAACGCCTCTTTTTTTCAAAATCAGCTTTAAATTCTGTGAGATTTCTTTATCCAGGCCAGGCAGAAGCCTGTCTTCCGCTTCCAGTAATGTAACCTTGGAACCAAAGGAAGAGAATACGGTGGCAAACTCCACTCCTATGACCCCGCCGCCTATGATCAGCAGGCTCTCCGGCACGTGATCAAGCTGAAACAGCTCATCGCTGGTCATAACTCCAGGAAGACGGATTCCTTCAATAGGCGGCAGAGAAGGCTTGGAGCCTGTTGCCAGCAGGATATGTTTTGCCTGAAGGATTTCTTCGCCTTCCTCTGTCCTGATCCTGACCCTTCCATCCTTTGTCAGTGTTCCGGTTCCCTGGATCCGCTTTACTTTATTTCCCTTAAGGAGCTGTTCCACTCCCAGTCTGAGACTTTCGGAAGTTTCATTTTTATAGGACATCACTTTGCCGTAATCATAGGTCACCTCTTTTGAAATGATTCCAAACCGTTCTCCGGACAGGACCTCCTGATACAATTTGGCAGCGTGCAGCATGGCTTTTGCGGGAACGCAGCCCCGGTTTAGGCAGGTTCCGCCCACCTCCCGTTTTTCAATAACAGCAGTCTTCATTCCCAGCTTTGCAGCCTTAATGGCCGCCACATATCCTCCGGGGCCTGCACCAATAACAAGCAGATCGTATATTTCCTCCATCCTATCCCTCCCTGGCTTTTATAATTCTGCAGCAGCAAAAAACTCTCTTAGGTCATTTATCATGATCGACTGGGCCTGGGTCTTTGCAGGCACCTGATCCAGTTTATTACAGATATCCTGGTTCTCATATTTGCTTCCCTTTAAATACTTTGGGATCCGGTCCACAAGATCCGGCTCCATGGAATCCGAAAACAATTGGAGATCCTGTATGATCCCGCAGTTAACCTGGAACTGCCAGATCACATTTCCCCATACAAACCGCTTTGACAGCTCATACTGAAAATCCATGGTGCGTCCATACAGCCAATCCCAGGAAGAAAACTTCTTTCTTCCCTGGGCCAGCGCTTCCTGGTCTAAATCCTCCTGGCTGCAGAAAACCGCCTTGCATCCATAGATTTCTTCAAATGCCTCCAAAAGCTTTTCCTTCAGCATATCAATGGTAAGGCCGGCCTGATATTCAGAAAGATTGGTTACCCTGGCCTTAACGGAATCCACTCCTTTTAATTCCAGCTTATCCTTTGAAACCTGTAAGTATTTAGAAAGCTTCTCCATATCTGCATGAACCAGCAGGGTCCCGTGATGATAGCACTTCTCCCCTCTGGTGTAAAAGGCGTTGCCGGAAAATTTCCTGCCTGATACGGTAATATCGTTTCTTCCTGATTTTTCCCCATGGATTCCCAGCTTTTTGACAGCGCGTAAGATGACCTCCAGCTGTTTATCCAGATCATAATGATCCTTATGGACAAGAAACGTAAAATTTAAATTGCCAAGATCATGGAATACGGCGCCGCCTCCTGAAAGCCGTCTTACCAGATGGCCGCCTGCCTGCTCCAAATCCAGGATCCTGCATTCCTTCCATGGGTTCTGGTTTTTGCCGATCACAACGGTATTTTCATTCTGCCATAGGTATAAGATGCAGGTATCCCGACTTACTGATTCTAATAAATACTCTTCTATGGCAAGATTTAAATACGGGTCATGACTGCTTCCGTTTACGTATTTAATTTCCTGTATCATCTTTATCTGTTTCCTTATCTGAAAAATCATACTTTAGTATTGGATTTCTGGCTGCCCTTACTTCATCGAGCCTGGTGACCGGAGTGTGAACAGGAGCCTGATGAAGGGTATCCGGCTGGGCTTTTGCCGTTTCATGCAAGCCGCGTAATACTGAAATCACTTCATCCAAAGTTTCTTTTGACTCCGTTTCCGTTGGTTCCGCCATTAACGCTTCCGGTACGATGAGAGGGAAATACATGGTCGGCGGATGAATGCCATTGTCCAAAAGTCCTTTTGCTATGTCCATGGCGGATATGCCAGTTTCTTTTTTCAGCCTGGCCAGGCTCATGACAAATTCATGCATACAGGGTCCCGGATATGCCATATCATATACATCCTTTAATTTTGCCATCATATAATTGGCATTCAGTACGGCATGCTTTGCAGCTTCCGGAACTCCTTCCTTTCCAAGCATGAATAAATACGTCATGGCTCTGACTACGATCAGGAAATTTCCGTAAAAGTTTTTCACCTGCCCAATGCTTTGAACAGGATCTTTAAACGTATATCCGTTTTCTTCCTCTACCATGCTGCCAGGTAAAAATTCGGCCAGAAGATTCTTGCAGCCTACCGGTCCGCTTCCCGGACCTCCGCCTCCGTGAGGAGTGGAAAAGGTTTTGTGAAGATTTAAGTGGACCACATCAAATCCCATGTCTCCCGGTCTGATTAGCCCCATGACGGCATTTAAATTTGCACCGTCATAGTAAGTCAATCCCCCGGCTTCATGAATGATTTTTGTAATGTCCAATATATTTTTGTCAAAAAGTCCCAATGTATTGGGATTTGTCAGCATCAGTCCGGCCGTATCTTCCCCGACTGCCTTTTTTAATTCCTCCAAATCCACTCCCCCGTCTTTAGCAGACGGAATGCTGATTACCGAAAAGCCCACCATGGATGCGCTTGCCGGATTGGTTCCATGTGCGGAGTCCGGTACGATAATTTTTGTTCTTTTTTTATCACCGCGGCTTTCGTGGTATGCTTTCATCAGCAAAAGTCCGGTAAATTCACCATGGGCTCCTGCTGCCGGCTGAAAGGTCATACGGTCCATTCCGGTGATCTCACATAAGTACTTTTCTGCCGTTTTCAGCACTTCCATACAGCCCTGTGCCGTATGCTCCGGCTGCATGGGATGAATCTGTGCAAATCCCGGAAGAGCTGCCATGCTTTCATTGATCTTGGGATTATACTTCATGGTGCAGGAACCTAAAGGATAAAAGCCGTCATTGACGCCATATGCCTTTTTCGCCGCTTCCGTATAATGCCTGCTTATATCATTTTCAGACACTTGGGGAAGGCGGAGGCTCTTTTTTCTTAAACTGCCTTCCTCCGGCAGTTTAACCGGCACATCACATTCCGGCAGAATGGTCATCGATCTTCCTTCCTGCCCTTTTTCAAATATCAGCATAACCTTACACCTCCTTTAAAATGCCAATGACACGGTCAATGTCATCTTTTGCATTCATTTCCGTACAGCACCATAAGATCTGCCCCGTTCTTTCACCGGTTAATGGATAACCGCCGAGAATTCCGTGTTCTTCCAGTGCACTCAACATCTTTTCTGCCGGAACTATTGAAGCGGTCACAAATTCGTGGAAGAATTCACCCCGGTTTACAACCGGATACCCGATTGCTTCCAGCTGGTCAGCCATGTAATGGGCCTTTGACATACACTGTATGGCTGTCTGTTTTAAGCCTTCGGCTCCCATAGCAGATAGATAAACTGCTACAGCCAATGCACAAAGGGCCTGGTTTGAGCAGATGTTGCTTAATGCTTTTTCTCTTCGGATATGCTGTTCTCTCGCCTGAAGGGTCAGGACATATCCTGTTTTACCGTTGGAATCAACGGTTTCTCCGACGATCCTTCCCGGCAGTTTTCTGGTCAGTTCTTTTGTACATGCCATAAAACCGATATACGGCCCGCCGAATGCCAGGGGAAGTCCCAGGGGCTGCCCTTCTCCCACCGCAATATCAGCGCCGTATTCTGCCGGAGTCTTGATTACACCTAATGAAATGGGATTCACACCCATGATATACCGCGCCCCGGATTCCTTTGCTGTACTTCCGATTTCAGCTGCCGGTTCTAAGCTGCCGTAATAATTGGGATTCTGAATATAGACACATGCGGTCTGGCTGTCAATATGTTCCTTCAGAAAATCCAGATCCGTTATGCCATCTTTCTCAGGAATAACAGTCAGTTCCATCCCGTTTCCAAAGCAATAGGTCTTTATGGTCTCCATCACCTGAGGATGAACCGCTGTGGATACAAAAGCCTTGTTTTTCTTTCTGTCCCTGCACATCGCTACCGCTTCCGCCGCCGCTGCACCGCCGTCATATACGGAAGCATTGGCCGCATCCATTCCTGTAAGCTCACAGATCATGGTCTGGTATTCAAATATGGATTGTAAAATTCCCTGGCTGATTTCCGCCTGATACGGGGTATAGGCCGTGTAAAGGGTTTCCTTGGATAACACACTTTTTACAACAGCAGGAATATAGTGCCTGTACGCCCCTGCACCCCTGAAAATGACCGGAAATACCGTATTTTTTGCTGCAATGCCTTCCATTTTCTTACAAACTTCCATTTCAGACATACCAGGGGGAAGATTTAATCCTTCCTTTAACAGAACTTCCTGGGGAAGCTGCCTGAAAAGTTCTTCTATGCTATCAATGCCGATCGCCGACAGCATTTCTTTTCTGTCCTGATCGGTTGCCGGTACAAATGAACCCATATGCAGATCTCCTTTATTCCATTTCTTTTTTTACAAGTTCCTCGTATTCCTCTGGGGTTAAGAATTCTTCTTTTTCCGTAATACCGGTTATCTTTGCAAACCAGGCTTCATAAGGAGCCTCATTGATCTTTTCCGGTGAATCGAGAAGCTCTTCGTTGATTTCCGATACAACCCCTGTTACCGGGCAATATACATCTGAAACAGCTTTTACAGACTCCACATCGGCAAATACTTCGCCGGCTGCCGTCTCGTCATCCTCTTCCGGAAGATTGACGAAAACTAGCTGCCCCAATGTCTGCTGGGCATAATCCGTAAGGCCTACCAAAGCGGTTGTTTCATCTTCAAATTTTACCCATTCATGGGTTTTTGTGTAAACCAGATTTTCTAATACCTTCATGACTGATTCTCCTTCTCCTGGATTAATTATTTTGATTTTTTATAGAATGGAAGGGGCACTACTTCTGCCTCTACTTCTCTTCCTCGCACGATTACTGTTACTTTTGTACCTGTATTTATATATTCCTTATCTAAAATGGCCATGGCAGCCGGATAGCCTAAATATGGGCAATGGGTTCCTGATGTTGTAAAGCCTGCCTTTTTTCCGTTTACAAGCACATCTTCCTGTTCCCGAATGATCCCTCTTCCTGTCACCCTTAAGCCTACCCGTTTTCTTGTAAGGGAATCCTTATCCGGCAAATGGTTCTTACCGATAAAATCCTCCTTCTGCATTTTCACGGCAAACCCGAGACCTGTTTCCACAGGATTTATCTCATCATTCATTTCATGTCCGTACAGCGGCATGCCGGCCTCCAGCCTTAAAGTGTCTCTGGCCCCCAGCCCGCAGGGCATCAGTCCGTATTCCTTACCTGCCTCCATAAGCGTTTCCCACATCGTCTCAGCATATGTATTGTCCAAATAAAGCTCAAAACCGTCTTCCCCTGTGTAACCGGTTCTGGATACCATGCATGGGATCCCTCCTACCATTCCATCAAAAACAGCATGATAGTATTTTTCAGGAATATCTGTGGTCAGTTTCATGAGTATTTCCTGTGATTTGGGACCCTGCAGGGCAATTTGTGTGATTTGATCCGAAATATCTTCAAACACCGCTTCTCCTAATTTATGTTCCAGCATCCACCGGTAATCCTTATCTTTATTGGAAGCATTTACAACGATAAAGTAATCTTCTTCTTTTTTCTTATATACGATCAGATCATCCACTGTCCCGCCCTGGTCATTGCACATGGGGCTGTATCTTGCCTGGCCGTCCGCCATACCGGTAAAATCATTGGTCAGCAGCCGCTGCAGATTCTCAAGTGCGTCTTTTCCCTTACAGCTTATTTCTCCCATATGGGAAACATCAAAAAGCCCTGCTCCTGTTCTCACTGCCATATGCTCCTTTATGATTCCCTCTTCATACTGAATTGGAAGAAGATATCCTGCAAAGGGGACCATTTTGCCATGATATTTCAAATGCATTTCATAAAGCGGTGTTTTTCGTTCCATGTGTAAACCCTCCTTAAATTTATATGATAAAGGCAGTGTCTTTTACTGCCGTCCATCCGGTTATAAAGACATCTTACTATTTTCATAATCAGGAACATCTTCCGTTTATCTGCACAAAAAAAGGCAGAGAAAAATATCCGTATAAGATATTTCTGTCTGCCTCTGTCCTTTTACCTGAAAGATTGACTTCTTCGGTACATAAATGTTCTCCAGAGTTACGTCCGAATACAATCCTTTTGCCTGAGAGTTTCTGCCTTCCCCTTCGGCGGCACAGATTTGTGCTCTCTCTCGTATTCATCATCCGTTATTTATTATTGATATTATCAGAGTATTTTGGCACTGTCAATGATTTTTTACACAACCTTTCCCCATGATTCTGACAATTGCGCTGCCGGCTTTTAAAGCATTTCTATCTCGCCGTAACGCTTTCCATCTTTTTATTCTCTGATATGCCGTGCTGATTCACATATTCCATAAATTTATCGCAGCTCAAGGCCCTGCTGAAATAAAAGCCCTGATAGTAATCACAATCAAGTTCATGGAGCATTTGGACCTGCTCTTTTGTTTCAACTCCCTCCGCCACAACCTGAACCTTCATCTGTTTGCAGAGAGTAAGGATTGTCTCCACAATCTGCTGCCGCCTCCTGTCGCTGGCAATGCGGTGAACCAGGGAAGCGTCGATCTTCACAATATTTGCATGGAAATCACACAAATACAATAAGGAACTGTGTCCCATCCCAAAATCATCAATGGAGATATCCACACCCAGCTCCCTGATTTGCTTAAGCTTGTCCCGTGTGGAATCGCCGGGATCAACTGCAGCATTTTCTGTAAGCTCAAACTCTATGCAGCCGGGCTTAAGGCCATGTTCATTGATCAGTCTCTCCACAGTTTCAATCAGCGTATCGTCATCCTTCAGCTGATTCGGGTTTAAATTGATGGAAATGGATAATCCGCCATATCCTTGATCTTGCCAACGCCGCAAATCAGACAGAGCCTTGCGGATTACCCAAATGCCCAATTGGTTGGTAAGTCCGGCCTCATCACAGATGCTTAATACAATATGAGGCGATATGTATCCGTACACAGGATGGATCCAGCGCAGCAGGGCCTCACCTCCCATAACCTCACCGCAATAGTTCACCTTTGGCTGGTATTCCAGATACAGGCTTCTTTTACAGCCCTGGAGGCTGCTCCTGATTTCAGCCAAAAGGGTGCGGGCGAGCAAACCAACATCGTCATGGCGGGAAATGATCTTTTCCTGCCTCTTTTCCCAGGTATTTTGCAGCTCCTCTGATAAAACATGGAAGGTAGTCAGGCGGTCACGTTGCTGATTCTTTGCCTGAAGCCGGACAAAAGGGAGGTAAATCAACACAGCTGCCGTCAGGTTTATCACCTGCAGTATAACTCCGGAAACCGATCCGGAGGCAAGTAACCCGGATAAAAAAATCGGGGTCGTCCATTCTATCGCCTGTGTGACTGGCGGCACAAAGCCCAAAAGCAGGGCAAGATATGCATTTAATCCAAGGATAACAGGTGACAAAAGGAACGGAATAAAATAATAGGAATTGAAGATGACCGGAAAACCGTAAAGCACGGTATCGTTGATATTAAAAATACCAAGGGGTACGGAAATCTTCACAAGACGGTTATTCTCACCGGCCAGCAGAAACGCAAGCAGCAATCCCAGTGTTGCCCCAACACCTCCTAAATACACATACGTATCGTAGAATCCCTTGGTAAGAATATTCGGACCCTCAAAAGAGGTAACGACCCTGGTTGCACCGGATACTGCATCTGCTATCATTGGTTCGCCCCGCACACCAAAGAATGACAGGATATGGGTTAAAAGGATCAGCAACACGGCGGAAACAAAGTTTGCTCCTGTCATCCATGTTTCATTTATCCTTTGCAGGAGTATCCCTGGGTATGAATTTATACCTGTAGAAACCAGCAAAACTTTTGCCCCGCTGAACACAAAAACAGTGAGAAAGGATGGCATAACGGCCAGAAAGGAGGCCTGAGTCAAAGCGCCTCCCAGATGGGGAATGACATTGGAGGGCAGGGTACGGCAGCAGAGCTTATAAAAAAAACAAAACAGATGGGACGCAGCTATGGATACGAAAAGGGCCTTGAACATACCGGAGGAACCTGCTTCATGTGCCTGCACAATCAGATTTCTGTGTGTAAGTGCAATATAGGAGGCAAATACCGTAATCACAATGCTGACAGAGCTTACCTCACCGGACCTTACAAGTGTCATTTCCTTAGCTGCGGCATAACTGACCGCAATCAACGCCAAAAGCGCCATGATCTGAAGTGTGGCATAATGAAAGGACAGGCCGATTTCCTGCCATGCTTCCCCAAATATACCAGACATAAAGCGGTGATAGGACGGAATCGGCAAGGTAAGCAGAGCAAAAACAACCGAACCGGCCAACACCAGCGGCATCATCGACAACACCCCTCTGCGAAGGATTCGCAAAGTCTTCCTGTAAACCATTTTTGAAAACATGATGTCGAGCTTTTCTATCATATCCGTCTACTCCTTCTCTCACGAAGATGCAAGCATCTTTTTTTCATATATACAATTTTTGTTCCTAATATTCAATTTGATTGGATACAGCATTTTTCGTTCTGAAATTGGCACCACAATATTACGAAACCGTTCCAAAACCAATGCGGCACCTATCAACAGATAAGCACCGCATGGTTTGCAGATTTTATGCACATAATTCCCGTCCATTTGATATCCTTATTCCGGACATGGAATTCCGGCGTCAACATGCCAGGCGCCGTAAAAACCGCAGCTTCACGTGGAAAGGACTATAAATCACCGCTCATAAAGGTCATTTAAGAAGGGTTGTATTTTAGTATTTACTATGAGCCATGGAAAATCCCATGCTTTCCGGTGAAGGTTTTATGGAAATTTGCTGATTCATTGGATATAATGTGTTTCCAATTCTGATGCCCTGAAAGTCTTCTTTTAATTTAAACTGAGCAATTGTCTCTTTCAGTAAAGCTGCCTGTCCGCTCATTTCCTCACTTACGGCAGCACATTCTTCAGAGGAAGCACTATTGGCCTGCACAACCTGGGATACCTGTTCAACCGCTTTACTGATCTGTATCATGGAATCTGCCACATTACCTGCTGATTGGGAAATGCTTGTAATAACCTCACTGCTTTGGACCACGCCTTCCACAATCTTTTGCAGGGCATCCGATGTCTGGCTGGATATTACAGAACCCTGGGCCGCTTTTTCTATGGTCGTATCAATCAGCGCTGCCGTATCCTTTGCAGCCTCCGCGCTTTTCGCAGCAAGGCTGCGCACTTCATCTGCTACAACCGCAAACCCTTTTCCATGCTGACCGGCACGTGCAGCTTCCACGGCTGCATTCAGCGCAAGTATATTGGTTTGAAATGCAATTTCATCAATAATCTTGATCACAGAAGCAATTTCTTTGCTGGCAGCATTGGCCTGCTGTGTGGACAGCATCATTTCTTCCATTTTTGAGGATCCTGATTCAGCCTTTTGCTGAATTTCATCTCCCATTGTTTTTGCCTCGCCGGCCATAGCAGCACTGCTTCTCATCTCTTCGGAAACGCCTTTTATTGTCATGCTCAATTCCTGCACAGTTGCCGCCTGCTCTGTGGCGCCCTGAGCCAATGATTGAGCGGCATCGGCAACCTGCACGGCGCCGGTAGCCACTTGTTCCGTAGCAAGATTGATTTCCCCAAACAGGTGATTTAAATTATCTTGTATTGTCAGTAATGCCATGCCTAATACATCCTGTTGGGACAATAATTTCACTTCACTGCTTAAATCCTTCCCGGCAATGACTTTTAGCTCTTCTGATATATGCACGATGTGCATAACCATCTTTTCTGTAGCAGCTATACTTTGACCAACCTCATCCTTAAACTGCTTATCATTATCCAGTTCCATTTGTAAATCCTTTTCAAACTCCAGCGCACCGGTGGCTGCAATCTGTTCCATCACCTTTTTCAGTCTCCCAATAGGGCCGGCAATAATTTTGGTTATGTAAACAGTAAGGATAACCCCTGCCAAAAGGGAGATGAGCAGGATAAGGGTGATCAATATTTTGGAACGTTGAAATGTTTGTGTATTGGACTGCAGCATTTCATATGCATACCTTTTATTCATATCCCTGCTTATATTGAGCAAATCTGTTATCCGGTCCGTGTCTGCCGCAGCTTCATCCATCGACTTTTTGGCACCGGCGGAATCATTTATCTTGCCAGAATCAGTTACCTTACGTTTTGCAGCAGCAAAATTATTAGTATAAATGGTTTTGAATTCATCAAAATTCACCTGATCCTCCGGATTATTTATCGTCTTTTGATATGAATCAAATAATTGATGCATCTCGGTATCCAGCTGATCCAGCATGGACAGAGCCTGCTTAAATGATTCATCTTCCGGTTCGTATATTACAATATTGCGTATAAACGTCTTTTGCTGATAAAAGTTCTGGCTGATCTCTCCTGCAATTTCAACCCCTGTCAACTGCTCCGAATACAAGGTATCTTCTGCCGCATTCATAGTGCTCATGCTTGATATTGCTGCAATAGCTATAATAACAGAAAATAATATCAGAACTGCAAAACTTATGATTAGTTTAAGATGTAATTTGAGATTTCTCATTACAACACCGCCTTATTATATTTAAATTATCACTTCTTTTAACACTTTTCCATCATAAAGGCCCTGATTTGCCCATCATAGACCCAATTTCCCGATCAATCCCCCTACCTCCAACCATCCCCTTTGCCTGAAGCGATAAACGTTTACCCTCATAGCTCATAACTCTTTCCTCCTTAGTAGTTTTTGACTCTCCATGGCTTTTCCCAATTAGCTTTCAAAGCAATGGATGACATTATGTTACAATATACGACTTTTTTCACCAGATAGGAGTATTAATGTATCCGATGAAGCTTCTTATGTGCTTAATGTTATTAATAACATTTCTCAATAAAAGCTGTCGGATATCTTTTAAGAGGAAAATTTTTCCATTACACTCAATTCAGGATATCAAACCGCCAATTCACTACACGCATAATCCATGAAAAATATAAAATAGATATACTGGCATAAGAAGAAAGGGAAATAATATAATCAAAATGTGGATTAAAATAATCCTTTTGGAAGATACTAAAATATGGAAAGAATCATTGGGGAGTTATCAGTTTTGTCAGCCGGAGTCCCATGGAACCCGGCATCTAGAACCTAAACATGCTCCCTCGGCTGACAGCTAAAAGGAAGGGTGTATCATGGAAGAAAGAATGAGTTCAACAAATGAACTGCAGGTGCTGGTAACAGGAGTTGCCGGTAACACGTTTGGTATTAACATCGCAAAGATTCAGGAGCTGGCATGGTATCAGGATGTTCAGCGGATCCCCCATTCCAATCCCTGTATCGAAGGAACGGTACATCTTAGGGGTGAAGCGTTTACCGTGGTGGATCTTGCAAAATATCTGGATCTTCCTGCTTCGAAAGATCCTGAACATGACTTATTGATTATTATGGGATTTAAACAGATGGGCATGGCCTTTCATGTCCATCAGGCAGATGCCATCAGCCGGATTTCGTGGGAAACCATCGAAAAGCCGGATTCGGAGCTTTATGGGGACAAAGACAACATTGTCATCGGCATAGCAAAAGCGGATGACCGTGTCATCACCCTGATCGACCTTGAGTGGATCATGCATGAAATTGCTGCGGTCTTAAGTGCGGAGGCTCAAACAAGCGAGACAGCTGATAACTACGGAAACAGCAACAGGGAATCCAGTTTTATAGGGCAAGTCCTCTGCTGTGAATAAAACGATTGGGTATAAGAAAACACCTCCCTGCACGCTGTGCAGCCAGGAGGTGTTTTGCTCTTTATAAGCACAATATTATTTCATTGTATTTATTATGGAATCCGTTACGATTTTTAACTGCTGCAGCACAGCAATCGGATCATAGTAATAAACCTGTTCAAAGGGCAATTCAATGACCCTGTTATTCTGTACTGCAGAGAGGTTTTTCCATACAGAAGTTTTTTTCATCTCTTCTACATCTTTACTTGGTTCCCCATTTGCAGTGTAAACAGTAACAAACATATAATCCGGCGCATACTGGGACAGTGCTTCTATGGATATTTCTGCCCAGCCCTGTCCGTCACTGACTTCCTGTAACTTTTCCTGGAGTTTCAGGCCAAGTCCTGATGTTAAAACCTGTCCGCCCCTTCCCATATTATCTCCGAATGCATATACTTTACCGTTGGCAAATTCAAAGAGACCCACACTGGCATTCATATCCATTCCCGCTTCCTTTAAACGTTCTGTCTCCTTAGCGGCTTCTGTTTCAAATTCAGCAATCCAGGCTTCTGCTTCTGACTGTTTATTTAACATTTCTCCAAAATAACGAATGGAGGACTTAATATCTCTGTTGGTATTAAAGGGGATAAAAACAGTAGGTGCTATCTTCTCCATTTCAGCCAAACCTTCTTCTGAATCCGTAATAATCAGATCAGGATCCAGAGCAAGAACCTCTTCCACATTCATGGGGTAGCCGACATCTTTTATCTGAGCTTTCTTTTCTTCATCAATATAAGGATTTGCAAGACTCCATTCTTCACTTCCTGCGACAGGTATTCCTAATACCATAACTTCACCAAGATAAGTACGCACTACTACTCTCTGGGGATCATCAGGGATTTCTACGTCTCCATTTACTGCTTTAAATGTATGGGTTCCGCCTTTATTAGGTTCAGAGGCCTGTGATGCGCCAGGTACAGCAGTTCCATTATTCGCTCCGCAGCCTGTTAAAACGGCAGCAGTCAAAGCCAGGCCTGTCAGCACATGAATCATTCGTTTCATTTTCAATACCATATACTACATTTTTTCGCAGTACAGCCGCGTAGATCATTCAGCGGCATCCTTTCTTTCAATTACATATATTTTTAATTATATTTTACAATTAAATAGATAAAATAGGGCGCGCCTACCATAGCAACCATTAACCCAATGGGTATGCCATCGGGGGAAAATATGAATTTGGCACATACGTCAGCAAACAAGGTGATTCCTATTCCAATGCATGCGGCAACGGGCAGGTAGTATCTGCTTAATCCTCCTGTAAGCCTTCGTGCAATATGAGGCGAAAGAAGCCCCAGAAAACTGATGGTTCCCCCTGCTGCCACCGCTATGGAGGCGAAGGCAACAGCCGTTAATAAAAGCAGAAGCCTGCTCTTTTCTGTCTTAACTCCTAAGGTTACTCCCCACTCATCTCCCAATCTCAGAATATCAAGCTCCTGTGTCTGCCTGTTTAAAAGAATACAAAGGATCAGGGTCCAGCCGCCAAGAAGGGTGATCAGGGGCCAATCTGCTTTCCATATATCGCCAGACAGCCATGCCATTGCTCTGTTAAAATTGTATTCATTCATTTTTAACTGAAAAATTAAAATCAAGGCATTTATGACAGCATTTACGGCCACGCCCGTTAGCAGCAGCCTTATGGCAGATATTCCTTTATTCCAGGTCAGCACATAGACGATCATGGCTGTCAACAGCCCTCCGCTTATGGCTGTCACAGGCAGCATCCAATACTGGGTGGTCTTTACTATCTGTGCATCACCGCCGGAAAAGAAAATGTATAACACGACAAAGAGGCCTGCTCCTGCATTGATTCCCATGACTCCCGAATCAACCAGATCATTTCTGGTAATGCCCTGTAAAAGAGCTCCGCTGAGAGCCATACCGGTACCCACTATGAAAATCATTGCCAGCCTTGGCAGACGGAAAGAAAACAGTACCAATTGGTTTTTAGGCGTTCCAAATCCTGCCAATGTCCGGATCATATCACCGGGGGAGATGGAGATGGCTCCCATGTTGAGCGAAATAACAACTGTAATAACGATTAATATAATACCAATGGTCAATATCCCCCTGCACCTTTTTGCAGCAAGATATCTTACATCCTTTTCTTTTTGTTTCACTGTGCAGTCCTTCCTCCGTTCTTTTTCTGCGTTCTCGCCAGATACAAAAAGAACGGCGCACCGATCAGAGCGGTAATGGCACCTACCGGAATTTCAAGAGGCGCGCTGGCCGAACGTGCCATGAAATCTGCTGCTCCCAGTAAAAATGCCGACATAACGGCTACCACCGGAAGCAGGAAAGAAAAACGGCTTCCAAACAGCAGTCTTGCAATATGAGGGACACACAGTCCGACAAATCCTACGTTTCCGATTACAGAAACACTGATTCCTGTACCGATCACCACCACCAGAAGTCCTGCTTTGCGTGCTCTGTCCACATTAGCCCCGAGTCCCGTTGAAAGCTCATCTCCTAAAACCATCAGTGCAAAATCTTTCCGGTAGTACAGAATGATGAGAAGAATTACGATTAAGCTGACCGTCAAAAATAAGAGGTCCGTTGCATTGATCCCGGCAAGGCTGCCTGCTATCCAAAAGCTTAAACTCCTTGAGGTTTTGCTTCTGATTCCTATGATCAGAGATAAGCTCCCAAAGAAATTAGAAACAGCCGTTCCTGCCAGCATCAGTTTAAGGGGGTCCGTTCTTCTTCCCATTTTACCGGATAAAAGACTGACAAATATCATGGCAAGTGCAGCTCCTGCCATGGCAATGACAGAACGCTGAACGGAACCAATATTCATGCTGATGGCATAACTGACTGCAATTACCACACTGGCTCCCCCTGATACACCAAGGAGAGAAGGGTCTCCTAATGGATTGCTGCTGATACTTTGCATGATCAGTCCGCAGATTCCAAGTATGGTTCCTGTTAATAAAGCGCCTATGATTCTTGGAAGGCGTACTGTATATATAATCTGATGAGCCTGATTAAAAGGGTCATATGCGGTAACACTTTCCCAAAGTGTTTTAAAGGAGTAATTTTTTAGTCCCACCAGTAAACTGGCTGTTATAAGAAAGCACGTAAGGATACCTAAGGCAAATATCAGCCTGTACAGCCTCCTTTGCAAGTCTTTTCCATTATCTGTTTTTTTCATGTATTCACTCTTATGCTGCATTTTTTATGCCTTTTCAACTTGATCATAGGATAGGAATGCCGGCCTGCTGCTTCTTGGGTCAAGAACAATTTTTGCATCGATTTGAAATACATCTCTCAGCATTTCACTGGTAAATACATCCCTGACTTCTCCTCTGTACAATATCTCTCCGCTTTTTAAACAAATTAAATCGTCTGCAAACCTTGCCGCCTGATTCAAATCATGGATAACCAGCACAATCGTCTTTTTAAACTCCTGATTTAATTTCTTTAAAAGCTTCAGTATTTCCAGCTGGTGAGTTAAATCCAAAAACGTAGTAGGCTCATCCAGCAATAATATTTTACTGTCCTGTGCCAGGGTCAATGCGATCCAGGCCCTTTGCCTCTGGCCTCCTGATAAAGCATTAATATCCCTGTAACGAAATTCCCAGGTACCGGTCAATTTCATGGCCTCTTCCACTTTTATATAATCGTCTTTTGTCAGATCGTTTTTATATCTTTTCAGATAAGGATACCTGCCAAAGCAGACCAGCTCAAAGACATTGATTCCGATGGGTGCCTGAGGACTTTGGGGCAATAAGGATAAATGCCTGGCGATTTCTTTCGTGTCGTATGCCGCCAAAGGTTCATTAAACAGCAGCACTTCTCCGGCTGAAGGCTTTAACAGTCTTGCAAAGCCTTTTAAAAGGGTGGATTTTCCGCTGCCGTTTGCGCCGATTAATGCTGTAATTTTTCCTTCTCTGACTCCGGCATCAAGCTGATGAACCACTTCTTTCCCCTCATAACACAGGGAAAGCCCTTTTGCACTTAATTCCATGGATATTCCTCCGAATCTTTCTATGTTCTGCCGGCTTCTGCATGTGTTTTTTCATAAAAGTTTCTTTACATGCATAGGAAAATAACCTATAATGCAATAGTTAGAACAGACTAACCAGCAGAACAGGGTTGATTATAACGAATAAGATATGGGTTGTCAAGTGCAGCATCTGATTGGGATATAATTTCTTCTGTTAAGGGCTAAAATGAGATAATACAGAGAAATGCATAGAATACAGAGGAACTTACTATTATGATATATAAGAATATGGATGATTATCATGCCGGTTTTTTTAAGCAGCTTCAATTTGAACAAAAAAATATGGGGTTTTATTCCATATACTCCCACCCGCAAAAACCGGATTTGGGGAAGATTTATTACTTTGAGAAAGAGGGATATTATAAGTTATTCATCAGCAATTACACGCCTGCCCGGACTTTCTCACTAAAGTTTTCGATTGAAGAGCGTTATTTCCAGATGAGCAATCTTTTAAAAGGAGAAGGTGAATACCAGCTTTTGGGACAACCCTTATTTAAATTGTGTCCCACTTCATTTTTATTAACAGGAACCGGCAGAAAAGGCTCCCAGACCTGGAAAGGGGGGCAGCATTATCATGCAGCGGAAATTGTTATAAGAGAGAGATACTTTAAGGAATACTTAGCGAAAGCTTATGCCCCTTACTGCATCAGATTTGAGGATCTTCCTCCCGACCTTTTACAAAATTCATTTTCTCCCATACTGCTACAGCTTCTCCAAAACCTTGAATATAACGCAAACCTGGGCACGCTTACCCCTATGCTCATAGAAGGTAAAGTATTGGAAATCATATCGGAGCTTACCAAAACCTACTCACAAAAGATTATTCCGAAAACTTTCTCAGAGCCATCCCAGCTGATCATCACCTTACCTTCCGGGAAAAATATACTGTTAAGTGAAAGCGATCAAAAAGCGCTTCACGAAGCACACAACATTCTCACTTTAGAAGTTTGCACCCCGCCCACCATAAAAGAACTGGCCGGGCGGGTGTATTTGAATACGCAGAAATTAAAGGCAGGATTTTCCCATCTGTATCACATGTCCATCCATCAATATGTGACTTCTCTTAGAATGTCCATTGCCTGCAATCTGCTTAGCGAAGCTTCTCTATCCGTTGCCGATGTTTCAAAACAGGTGGGATACCATAACTGCAGTAAATTCATTGCCATGTTCCAGCGTTATTATGGTATGACTCCGCTTAAGTACCGGAATTCCTTATGAGGAGATAACTAAGCCTCGAAAGGTTTCAAAGAACCACCTGCCTTTCCGGTATGTCTAATTAAAATGTTGTTGGTATGGTACCTTAATAGCACCAAACCTGAGCGGCGTCTGACAAAAAGTTTATCGAAAGGCTGACCCGCATAGGAAGCAACTATCGAATGAGGAATTTATGAGATAGGCATCCAACATACATGGTTCGTAAAATAAGCACAGCTTCTTTCCTCTGTAATTTCTGCTCATTGAATTATGTATGAAAAAATGTTTTACTTTAGATAATTGGAAGCATACAAAATGCTTTCTATAACAAGAGACTTTATAAAAACGGACTAAGGAGTAAGCACAGTTACATTCATCAAACAGGTAGTATTCGCATTTTGTGAATAGTGTCTTCAAAAGAAATCTTTCGTTTGCGAGTATGATCATGATTGGAATTTTGAACAAAATCATTTATATTCTTACTGCTTTTATCAATTAATCTATACAGTGTTTTTTATGAGAGTAATTATCCTTTATTTGTACGAGACCTCCTTGTAATTAGCTAAAATATCTACTAATTGCAAGGGGCACCTTACTAATCCTTGATCAGTAAAGAGCCCACATATGTATGGCAGTTTGTCAAGTATGAAATAAAAAATCCATATCTCTTTTTCAGAAGTATGGCTCATATCTTAACTTAATGACATTGTATTAGAGCCCGCCTATGGCGGACAAACAAAAAAAGAACCAACCATGTATTGCTACATGATCAGCTCCTTATTGGCTGCATTACGTTCGCTTAACTTAATGACATTGGTCGCACAATGACATGAAATCATATTTTTAGTTTTTCAATATGACTTCACTATAAGCCATCATAAAAGTACTTATAAATATTTCATCCTGTAACACGCTTCCTAATTCTTTCTCCTCCATCTTTCGTAGAAATGTTTGATATATATCTGCTCCAACATCATAATATCGTTCTTTTGAAATAGCCTCTAACCGACAACTCTTCATGATAGAATAAGATATCATAAGTGCAACCAGCTCACTCTGATCATTCCAAATAATGTTCTTCTCCAAGATATTTTTTAACTGATCCTTAAATAGTTTCTGAATATACTTCATCTGTTCAAAAATCTGCTCTGATATGATTCCAAATGAATCAATTAAAGCCATCATGTACCAGCCCAGACCATTCAAAGAAACCCCATTCAGTAAATACGCTTCTAATTCCTTAAAATGATTGTGTATCCGATTATATCCTTCCTTTTTATTATATATTGTTTCATATAACATATAAGAAGGTTCCGTCATGTAAAATTCTTCGGGAAACAGATATAATGCTTCTACTGACGCTTGTACGGTCTGCTCTATAGCTTTTTTATATTTTTCATTCAAGGTCATCTGATAAGCAAAATCTAATATCCTGACACCTGCCATTACTCGACCAGAGGCAATGCCATTAAGATCTTTTGTATATCCATATCCATCAATGAACCTTTCCATGCATTCAAGGATTCTCTCTTTGTAATAAGTATCCTTCGTTGCCTCATACATGGCTTTCAAGCCCAGAAGGACCATAATAGTCTTCTCATTCCAGTCCTTGCACTCATCTAAATATTCATCTACATATTTTTTTACTACTTTATCCACTGTCATCTCCATCCTATAAACCTATCCCTTAACTCCGCCTGCTGCAATTCCATCAACAAAAGATTTCTGAGCCAGGAAAAAAACAATTAATGACGGTATAATCGAAATCATTGACATAGCCAGAACCCTGTTCCACTCAAACCCTGCATCTGCATCCATGGACATTTTAACAAAAATAGAAGCCGGATATCTGGCAGGAGTATTAACATAAAGCAGCGGGCCCATGAAATCATTGGATGACCACATAAACTGGAATAAGGCACAGGAAACAATTGATGGTTTCAACATCGGCACAATTACATGCCATAATGTTTTTAAAGAATTACAGCCATCAATCTTCGCTGCCTCCTCTAATTCTTTTGGAATATTTCTTAAAAACTGTATCAGCATGAAAACAAAGTAAGTATCCGTCGCAAACAGGGTCGGTACAATCAGTGCCAGGTACAGAGGCGAATCAATCCAATTAAACTGATTGTACATGATAAACTGAGGTACATTTAAAACAACCTGAGGCAAAAACAAAGTAGACATAAGGATTGCGAAAAAGATACCCTTTCCTTTAAACTGGAATCTGGCAAAACCATAAGCTGTAATAGTAGCTGACGTAATCGTAAACACTACTTTTGAAATTACAATCTCATAAGTATTTAACATAGCTTTAAAAATATTGATATCTCCCCCATAACCTTTTAAAGCACCCTGGTAGCCACTTAAGGTGGGCTTTTTAGGAAGGAACCCAATTCCGCTAAAAATTTCAGCATTTGTTTTGAAGGATGCACCTACCATCCAGATCAGGGGATATACCATAATAAGACCTACTGCAATCAATACCAAATACCGAAAAAATGTATTAATCATCATTCTTCTATCTCTGGTCATGTCATCTATCTCCCTTCCTCATCCGAATAGTAAACCCATTTTTTCTGACTTACAAATGCAATTGCAGTAAGTGTCATTACAATAAGAAACAGCAGCCACGCCTGTGCACTGGCCATACCCATTTCATAACTCTTAAATGCATTGTTATAGATCAACAGTGAAATAAGGGTTGTTGAACCTCTGGGACCACCCTGAGTAATAATATATGGGCCATTGAATTCCTGAAATGCCTGACATAATTGAGTAACCAGATTATAAAAGATTACAGGTGTAATAAGCGGTACGGTAATGCTGAAAAACTGTCTCCATTTACCCGCTCCGTCAATGGAAGCAGCTTCATATAAGTCCTGTGAAACGCCCTTTAATGCAGCAAGAAATATTACCATGGCCGACCCAAACTGCCATATACGTAAAAAACAGATTACAAACAATGCGTGAGTACGGCTGGCCAACCAATTTGGCCCTTCTACCCCAAAATACCCTAAAAGGATATTGATAATACCATCGTTCTTAAAAATGGCCTTCCAGAGCACAGCAATTGCTATAGAACCTCCCAGGATTGAAGGAATATAATATGCCGTCCGAAATATGTTCACTCCCCTAATTTTAAAATTTAATATATAAGCAATGAATAAAGCAAATATCAGTTTTAACGGAACTGTCATAAACGCATATTTAAAGGTAACCTCGTAAGCATCCATGATCTTTTTTGTATTGAAAATATCTTTATAATTCATCAATCCAAACTCCCTAATTCCATTAAACAGATGGTAATCCGTAAAACTGTAAAACAATGAAGATGCGAACGGATATGCTTTATATACTAAAAATCCTATTAGCCATGGTAATATATATAAAAAACCTTCATTATTGCGCAAAATCCTTTTTAAATTCCGTTTCAAATTTGTCATTTGAGGCATCTTCCCCCTCCTCCACTCTCTTTCCATCTTTAAAAAAGTTATCTACCTGGTGGATGATCCAGGCCGATCCTTCCTGACCGGTTATCCGTATGTTATCCATTTTTAAATATTGAACATTATGGACATATATCCCCATTTTTGTGATTTTTTCTACATCTGCCAACAAATCAGGAAATTCAGGTGTAGGATTATCACAATAATCAATTTCAATATCTTCCATCGTTATATTCTGAATCTTAGCCTCAGGCAAACCATAAATAAATGTACCGCAGACATGACAATTGTGAGCCTTGATATGTTTAAATACCATGCTTTTAATGACAGGTGTTCTGTCATCCAATGGCAGCGGGTTCTTGGAAGCCACGTATTCCGTATGACCATCAGGATCACAATCCCAGTAAAAGGAATTCACTACAAAAGGACTTAAGACATGATTCATCCGGATATTCTCGAACACAACATTATCGATAACCGCATCCTTTCCCCTTCCTCTCCTTGTTTTTATCCTCAAACCTCTGTCTGTATTAAGAAACAGGCAGTCTTTTACAATAAGGTTTCTTACTCCGGCCGCCATTTCACTCCCCAATGTCACAGAACCATGTCCGTCCTTCATACAGCATTGTCGAATTTCGATATTTTGAGACGGTTCTTTGTACTTTTTCCCCATATATATCTTTCCGGATTTAATTGCAATACAGTCATCTCCAACAGAAAAATACGTCCCTACAATTTCTACACCATTACAGGACTCGGGATCCATCCCGTCTGTATTCGGTGAAACTTTCGGATTGAGAATATGAAGACCAATAAATCTAAGATTCCTGGAAAAATACGGATGGATATTCCATGCAGGAGTATTCCTGGTTGTAAATTCATGCAGAGTGATATTCTCACAATTATTTAAGAAAATCATCCTGGGACGATATGCTCCTTTAATAGTTCTAAAATCATTCCACCAGTTATTGTAGCTGGCATTGCCATCAATAACGCCCTTTCCTGTTATCACGACATTGGTTACACCAATTCCTGTGATGATGGAAGAAAACATCCTTAATGGGTTTCCTTCCCAGCTTCCTAGATTATATTCTTCCTGTTCATCCCAGCTTTCAATTAATCCAGGGAGGACAGCGAATTTCTCCCGTTCCGTAAAGGCGGAAAGAACGGCGCCTTCTGCCAAATCAATTGTAATATTGCTTTTTAAAAAAATGGAGGATACCCTGTAAATTCCCTTTGGTATAAGCACTCTGCTATCCAGAGGACAGGAACTGATAGCTGCCTGAATTGCAAGGGTATCATCATGAGCTCCATCCCCTACGGCCCCAAATTTCTTAATATCCAAAGTCACAAATTCATAATCTGTCCTTACATTTACAGTCTCAGACCTAGTACCTTCGCCTACCACCTGTATCGTATACTCTGTATCTGGTTTCAACCCATCAACAGTCTCCACTACACGGCGGCTGGTCATACGATTCTTTCCATTAATATATATATCATAAGTAAAATCCGTATAAAAAATCCCCGCATCCAGAAGTTCGATTGTAATCTTCCTTGCCGTTTTAAATATTACCCTGAATTTCATACCTATCCTGCCCGCTCCGTTTATCTTCTGATTTGGGAACCAGTCCGCCTGAAGACTGATTCCCTGAGTTTTACATTCTATTTATTTGAATCCTGTACTTTATTAATCCCATCAATCAGCCTTGCCGCCAGTTCATTAGGATCAATGTTGTCATAGCTTAAATCTTCAAATATTTCAAAATATAAACCTGTATTATCTTTCAATTTGGAATCCTCGAAGTATGGATCCAATGCAAATCCTGCATTCTCCATTGCCGCTACATTACTTTCATAGGTCAGATCAGAAAGCTTTCCTGCGGACTCCAGTATCTTCTGCGCATTCACATTCGATACTACCCCTCGTTCAAGCCCCATGATTTCTATTGCATCCGGATCATTTAACAGGAAATCAATCAACATTGCTGCTTCTTTCGGATGCTGGCTGTGAGCGCTAACTCCAAAGGCCATTGCAATCTTTACAGTAGCTGCTTTTACATTACCATAGTCATAAGGGTAGCCGCCCATTACAAACTCCTGTCCCTCCTCTAATGCATTGGCAAATTTAGCCTGTGAAGAATCCCACTCATAGAATCCTGCATACTTTCCATCAATCCAGTTTGGATTTTTGTCCATTGTATCCGCTCCGTCTCCTGCCAGCTTTTCCTGGCTGGGGAATACATGGTTATCTTCAAGCATTCTTATAAATGCAATTCCGTCAGCTACTTCCTCTTCTGTGAAATTAACCTTCTGATCCACAATCCACTGCTTGTCATATTTCTGCTGAAGATAATACACCATAACCAGTGACTGCTCAAACGGAGTCAATGCCATTGGATAATAAGCTTCTCCCAGCTTCTCTTGGAATACCTTTCCCGCCTCAATCATCTCCGCAAAGGAAGCCGGAACCGCTATTCCTGCTTTGTCAAAAGTAGTTTTATTCCAATAGAACACCTTTCCAGTGGAGGCTATGGGAATTCCTTGAAGCTTTCCATCAATTGTCATCTGCTTTAACAGACTTTCGGGGTACTGTTTCAGATCAATTACATCCCCATATTGGTTTAAATCTGCAAAACCATCTCCATCTTTGGAGAATTCATAAATCCAGTTCCAGTTTATCTGCATCACATCTGGTTCCGTACCTCCTGCCATTTGTACGGAGAGCTGGTCCAGCCATCCATTCCAGGCTCCATACTGTGCTTCTACTTTAATATTAGGATATTTTTTCTCAAATACCTCTATTGCCTTTAAAGTCACCTCATGTCTGCTGTCACCGCCCCACCAGCTTATCTTAAGGCGTACGTCCTTGTCTCCGCCCTCCTGAGTGTCTTCCTGTTGTTTGGAAGATCCTTCTGTCTGCTGCTCATTTCCCGCTTGTGATGAACTGTTCTTTACGTTTGTCCCACATGCAGTCAAACCTACCACCATTGCGGTTGACAGTACTACTGCCGATACCTTCTTACTCCATCTTCCCATAATTTTCTCTCCTTGAATTTTATTGTAATGCCTCTGAAAGAGCCATTATACATAGTGACTGGCCATATGCCATGGGAGCTATCATAATTCCTTTATAATGATCCCTACCCCTTCCTACAGGTGTTCCGGCGGATACCCCTTCTACTGTGCCATCTGAACTGATCTTATCTAAGATTCCATTCACCGCACGCTCAGCTGCTTCTACATGGTCTGCTGTCAGCACTTTACTTCGAAGTCCCTTAAGTATCCCATATACAATACCTGCGGATCCCGATGTTTCTTCATAGCTATCCGGATCATCTAAAACCGTATGCCATAATCCTGACTCACTCTGATACTCACATAATGCAGATACCTGTGCCTTATAAGCGTCGATTAAAATCTCTTTCACTGGGGGACTTAACTTATCTCCTAATATTTCTATAAAATCCAGTACCGAAGCAGTATACCAGCAATTTCCTCTACACCAGAATGCCTTACTAAAATTCTTGTTTTCATCAAAGGTCCATGCATGATAAAATAATCCAGCTTCTTTGTCATATAAATATTTCAGCATGATTAGATACTGATGGACTGCCTCATTCTGATAAGCTTCATTATCTGTATAGACTCCCCATTTTGCGAGAAAAAGCACTGTCATGAATAATGTATCAATCCATATCTGATTTTCGTTCATGTTCAACAAACCCCTGGCTGCATCTTTAGTCGTCGTATGCTGAAAACCATTTTCTTTTGTTCTAGGCATTTCATACATAATCCACTTTGCCCAATCCTCACAGATCTCCCTGTATTCTTCATTAGATTCTACCAAATCTACCATTGTCAAAAGCGGACAGGTTGTATTTATATTTCGTACCGGCAGTCCCATCTGTATATGCCTCTGGAACCACTGCTGAATATACAGTTTAATGTCCTGATCTCCGGTAATTTTATACAGATTCATCATCCCATATAAACCTACTCCCTGAGGCCAGTCCCACGCATCCATCCCAAAATCCCTTGGAAATGCTCCGATAACCTTTTTTGTTTTTTCCTGATTCTTAAGTAGCTCTTCCTCTTTTTCTGGCCTTTGAAGATGCTGCAAACGAAATGTAACTAAATTTAAGGCACTTTGGATCTTATCCTTATTGATTCCTTTCGCATTCACGATTTAAAGCCTTCCTCCCTTTTTTACAGCAATCAGATTGCAGCCTTCTTTATTCAGTTCCGCACCAAATCCTGGCGTATCTTTTATCTTCAGCTTTCCATTGATCGGAAGCGGCTCATCCTTAATCAACGGATAGTATTGTGAAATTACTGTATCTGCATCGGGACTCATCATGATACACTCCGTAAACGGACTATTTACTTTTGTAATAACATAGTGATGACTATAAATTCCGCTTCCATGCGGCACTACCATTTTTCCATAACTTTCTGCCATGTTCCCTATTTTTATCAGCTCGGTCATACCGCCGCACCAGCCTACATCCGGCTGAAGCAAATCAATATCACAAAATTCCATCAGCATGCGGAATCCATAACGTGTAGCCTCATGCTCTCCACCTGATACCATCATGGTATTTCCTGCTGCCTTTTTTAAATCCCGATATGCCCAATAGTCATCCGGATTAAAGCATTCCTCTACCCATTTGAATCCCAATTTTTCAGACTCATGCATAAGCTTTCTTGCATACGGGAGATCCAGGGACATCCAACAGTCCCACATAAGCATGAAATCATCACCGACAGCATTCCGCATTTTCTCTGCAAGTCCCACATTCTTTCTGAGTCCCTCCTCACCATCTGCTGGGCCATATACAAGCGGAAGCTTACCGCCTATAAATCCCATTTCTTTTGCTAAATCGGGGCGCGGTCCTGTTGCATAAAATGACAATTCTTCTCTTACCTTACCTCCCAGCATGGCATAAACCGGTTCCTGCCTTAATTTTCCCAAAAGATCCCATAGCGCTAAGTCAACCGCAGATATAGCATTCATTACGATACCTTTTCTTCCATAATACAGAGATCCACGATACATCTGATCCCACATCTGCTCAATATTTTCAACCGGCTGCCCGATAATAAACCGATCTAAATGGTTCATAATAAGCCACGCCGCCGGATAACCGCCGGTTGAAATCCCAAATCCAATTTCCCCATTGTCGGCTTCTACTTCAACAACAAGGGTCTTCAATGCATTGATACCAAAGCTTGTTCTAGTCGCCTTATACTCCGGATAGATACTCATTGGCGTGGAAATTTGTTTTACGATCCAGTGATCTTGCCCTTGATCATGGTAATCCGCTCCACCCCCTTCAGCAACATAAGCTCTGATTTCAATGATTTTTCTTCCCATAATTCCCATAACCTTATCCTCCTATAGTTTTTTCAGCAATTCCTGAATATTTTCTTTATCCTTTTGGTTTAATGACAACCCCGGCAATTTCTCCGCTCCCGACTGATGCAACACTTTCTGGTAAACGGCTTCCTTTACTGCCAGCAGCAACGGAAGCGAATACTGATATACTTCTGAAGCCACACACATCTTTTTAAAGTACTCCTGCATCTTTTCCTCATTATTTTCCAGAGATTCCCTATACAGCCCCACTGTATACTGAGGTACAAAATTACTGGTTGCATTGATAAAACCGTCAATCCCTTCCTTCATCATCTCATATGCCTGCGTTTCATAAGCACAAAATACCATAAACTCTGGCTTATCTTTTTTAATTTCCACCATAGCTTTTAAATGAGCCATCTCTGGAACGGTATCTTTAATTCCTATAATGTTCGGACATGACAATGCCAACTTTTTCACTAATTCCGGGCTCATATCAAACCCTGTAAGATCTGGAAAGTTATATACAATAACAGGAAGCTGAGAAATTTTTGCCAATTCCCTGTAATAAACTTCTATGTTATCTTCAGCATATATACTAAAATACGGAGCAACTGCCAATACGGCATCGGCACCTGCCTCCTGTGCTGCTACTATCATTTTCTGCGTATATTCTAAACATGTGTCTCCGACACCAACCAAAACATTAACTCGGTGATTTACATATGCAGTCATAACTTGAATCAGCTCTATTTTCTGTTCCACTGTCATAACCCCAAATTCACCTGATGTTCCAAGATAAGCAATTCCATTAACACCCTGTTCAATCATAAAATCTGTGTGGCGTTTCATCGCTTCATAATTGACTTGTCCTATCTCATTAAAAATTGTAATTGACGGTGGATTTACTCCTGCTAAACTTCCCATATTTACTCCTCTTATCTTTTTATCATTTTCTTATGTACCCCAACTTTTCTGAGATCTCTTTTGTTGACTGTAATAAAAGATTCACAATCATTTCTTTGTTTCCTCTCATTCTTTCTGTTGGCCCTGATACACTAACCGCGGCTTCCATCTCACCATTTCTGTTAAAAATCGGAGCAGCCGCACACCAAAGTCCTACTTCAATCTCCTCATTATCTACAGCATAACCAAGCTTTTTAAATGTTTTTATTTGGTCATACAACTCCTCCTTTTTTGTGATTGTATGTTCTGTTATGGGAACAAATTTCAAACGCTCTATGAGCGCTTCTCGCTGATCATCCGGTATAAAGGTGAGAAAAGCCTTTCCCAATCCCGTACAGTAAATAGGTTTCCTTCCGCCTAATCTTGCATTCGTTGAAATAGAGCGGTAGTTATCTACTTTTGCAACATACACGATGTCTTCATCAGATAAAACAGCCATAAAAACAGTTTCCTTTAAAGTTTCCATAAGTCGCTTCAAAACAGGAGCTGCTATTTTGTTCAAATCCAGATAGGAAGATGCGTACGCCCCCAACTGAATCAATTTTGCCCCTAGCGTATACCTTTTGTTCTCATTCTCTAAAAGATATCCCTGATCCAGTAGTGTCTTAACCAGATTAAATGTACTGCTTGCAGCATACCCAAGCGCTTCACCTATTTCTTTTGATGTCAACCCATCAGGATACTCTTTTAATAACTCAAAAATTTCTAAAACGCGTTCTGCAGATTTAACTCCCATATGTTTCTCCTTTTCACATATATGAATTTAATTCACTAATTCATTTTTAAATATAGCACCTCGCCAATTAATTTACAAGGTTACCGGTATCTTTTCTTAATTCATATATGTGAATTGATTTTGCATACTTGAATTTCTGATATTAATATAGCACTTAGGAATTAAGTTGTCAATAAAAATGATGTTAGTATATAAGTATGTATACAAAAAGTTTAATACAATAAAATTCAGACAGAACGTTTATTCTTTTCCTTCGCATCATTTAAACAACTTTTTTCTCTTTCTGTTACGAGAAGAATGCTGTTACTGGAATAAATATTATTACAGCCGTCCAGCAAGGTGTCAGCATACGGAATTTTAATTATAGCAAAACCATTGGTTTTATGTTATTTTTTATGCAAGGGCGAAGTATAAGTTAATAAATTAAAAACTGCAGCAATCCAAGGCATTTTTAAGCCTTTCGATTGCTGCAGTTTTTATAAGATCCGTTTCTGCATATGGAAAAAATACAGATGAGAACTCCCAATGATATAAAAATCAAATCAATTTCCGATAGATCTCTATTAATCTTGGATACGCATATTCGAAAAAATTATAGTATGCACTGCAGAAATAATTCTTTCCCGTATTCTCAGAGGTTACCGGCTCCCGGTTTCTGCGGCAGCCATTGCGGCATAAACCATACCACTTACAGGTTCCGCATTCTTCAGGTACCTTTTCCGACCATTTTATAAACCCAAGTTCCTCTCTTCTTTGTTCCATATCCTTAAAACTGTCCGTATTCACATTCCCCAGCCGCCATTCATCCAGCGCATAAAAATCGCAGGGATATGTGCTTCCATCGGCTTCGATCACCCACTGCCTTCCGCAAACTCCCCGCATGCTGCAGCTTTCCGGAATCTGCCCGGCTATTATCATCATCAGGTTTTCAAAATAACGGTTATACACATGGTTTCCGGCCTTCCGGTCTAAATACCATGCATCAAAGATACTTTTTAAAAAGAGTTCATACCTTTCCGGTGTCAGCGAATATTCATGACCGCCAGGTTCTTCACCGATGGGATCAAGGCACTCAATATACTGCTGGAATTCAAAATGGTTCTTCTTGAAAAAATTGTACATCTTTTGACCATTTCTGGCAGCAGCGGCAGTTACAACGGTCAGGATATTATATTCCACTCCATGCTTTTCCAGCAAACGGATTGCCGCCATAACGCGTTTGTGAGTTCCCTCTCCGGCAGCATTGGCCCGGTATTTGTCATGGATTTCTTTCATACCGTCTAAAGAAACTCCCACCAAAAAGTGATTTTCTGCGAAAAAGGCGGCCCATGTTTCATTAATATTATAGCCATTGGTCTGAATGGCATAATGAATTCTGATTTTTTTTGGATTGGGATGAGCGGCAACATAACTGACCAGACTTTTATAAAAATCCAATCCCGCTAAAGTCGGCTCTCCGCCCTGAAATGCAAAGGTACACTCTCCGTCTGCAAAAACCATCGACCGGTCAACAATTGTCTGCAAAGTACCCACCGACATCCTGCCATAGGACTGGATGGTACGATTATTCAGTTCATCTGCATAAAAGCAATATTCACATCGCATGTTGCAATTGCCTGATGCAGGTTTAATTAAAAGATTTAACAGCGGCATAGCCACGCTCCTGTCTATTCGTAATTTCTATCACCTGGTACTCTAAAATATTGTAAATGTATTTACAATAAATAACAAGTCCAAAAATTTATTTTCATAGACGATCCAATCAATCTCTCTGATACACGAATAGTCAGCCCTGGCATCTTTTCTATTTGCATACGCTGTTAATGCGCTCCGGTGTCAATTCACCATAACATTTCTCCATGATCTGGCATTCTTTGATCCAGACCATACAGGGGGCGTTCTCCACATCAAGGCGCTTTGCAAGTCCATCTGATTTATAAATATCGATGCAGGATACCCTAAAGTCGCAATGCTCCTGTTCAAACTCTTTGAAAACCGGCAGCAGTTCTCTTGACTGGGGATCGATTGCATTATAAATATACACAAGGGAAGGTTTGCCTTCATTCATAATCTGTTTTTCAAATATTTCGCTTTCCGATACATATTTTTCCGCACCGTATCCGGCAACGGCTCCGTCTCCCACCGCTGTTGCAACCTGTTTTAAGTATTTGTCACGCACATCTCCTACTGCAAATACTCCGGGTATGTTTGTCTCCATCCGCTCATTTGTTATGAGATAACCTCCCCGATTCATATCCAGAACGCCGCGGAATAATTCCGTATTTGGCAGGTAACCGATAAACAGAAAACAGCTGTCCACTTGAACTGGGATTTTCTCCTCTGTTTTTAAATTCTTTAACACAACCGTGTGCAGCCTTTCGTCACCTTCAAAGCTATCTGCAACTGTATTCCAGATAAATTCCATTTTGGAATTGGCAAGAGCCTGTGCCTTTGCGATCTCATTGCAGTCCATTTTGCCATTCTCATGCATAACGGATACGATCACCTTGTCTGCAAATTTGGTTAAAAATATCCCCTCTTCAATGGCTGCGTCACCGCTTCCGATTACCATAACGGTCTTCCCGGTATTTGCCGCCGCATCACAGGTGGCACAGAATGAAATTCCTTTATCATAAAGATATAAATCCTCATTTTTTGCACCGGTCAGACGGGGCTTCCCGCCGCTTCCGATGATCACAGTCTTTGCCTGGTAAATGGTGCGGAACGTTTCTACCAGCTTCACCTCCCCTTCTAAGGATACGGATTTCACATCTGTCAGTTTAAACTCCACACCGAATTTTTTCGCCTGTTTATGGAATAATTCCATCAGTCCAAGCCCCGTTGCCCCTTCAGGAAAACCGGGGTAATTCTCTATTTCATTGGTATATGTGGCAAGCCCGCCTACCAGGGTTTTTTCTATGATCAGGGTTTTAAGCCTGGCTCTGCCGCAATAGATTCCCGCAGTTAAGCCGGCCGCTCCGCCTCCGATAATTACCACATCATATGATTCTGTTTTTTTAGCCATTGCAACCTGTTCCTTTCTGAATATTCTTATTCTTCCTCCATAGCCGTTTTTTTCCTGTGGCAGGGCGTTTATATTATTTAGGGGCAATCAAATATGATCGCCCCATGATTACAAATCACATAAAATATTTGGCTAATAATTTGCTTCCCAGAAAAGCACCTACCAGTAAAAATGCCCCGAACACCCATCCGGATAAGGAAAAGGCTGAAATCGCAGTAAATAAAGCTCCTATATTACAGCCATTTGCAAGTCTTGCTCCATAACCCATTAACAAACCGCCAAGAATTGCCGCTACCACCTGCCGGAAAGACTTGATCTTTTTGATTTTAAACTGCGAGGCAAATAACGTTGCCACAAAGGCCCCCAGCACTATGCCCAGATTCCGGATGGAACCGCCGTCTGCCATAAAGCTGGTATTCAGTTCTTTCTGCATTTTTTCAGAGGCATAGTATACCCAGCCGCTTGCGTCGCCCCCAAGTGCTTTGTAAATCCAGGTGCCCCAGTTGGCAAATGCGCTTGTCACTCCCCAACCGCTGCCCAGGGCAGAAAAGTGGGCGATTTGAAAAACTGCAAGCAAAACCGCACCGGACACATATGTTAAGGGTTCTTTTAACAGCTTTTTGTAAATCGGATGATCGCCAAGCTTAATAAAAAATTGTTTCAAATTTATTCACCTGCTTTCACGGAAGTTATCTACTTCGTCTTTTCAATGACAATTTCCCACTCTCCGTCATCCACTTCTTCAATTTCTACGTTATGTCCCTGTTTTCTTGCCCACTCAGGAACATTTTTCATTGCACAGCTATGATCAATGGATACGACCAAAACATCTCCTACGGATAGCTCACCGATCTTCTTCTCAGTTTTCATAAGCGGGACAGGACAAGCCTCTCCCAGACAATCTAATGTAAATTCTGCCATTTTATATCTCCTTTAATTTAAAATTATTTTATTCTGCACTTCCCATTTTCTTTTCCTGCCATTTGACAGCCGCTATGTATAACAGCACAATGATCAATCCCTGTACAAGGATTGCACCAAACCAGCCAAACACGTCCGGTAAAAATATCTTCGGAGCATTTGTATTGAATTTGCTCCAGAAGTTCATATCGTGTGCACCCCAGAAGGAACCTGCTATGAAAAATACCAAAGACAGTACCTGCATTGCAAACCCCTCTCCAACGCGCATCAAAGTTCCTGATGCACAGCCTCCGGCAATGACCATTCCTGTACCAAACATAACCGCACCGATGATCAAGGGCAAACCAATGGGCGATACGCTGGCCATGCTGTAATTGGATTCTGCATTTGCCATGACACTGGCATACTTGATCGCCCAGAATCCCACACTGCCAACTGCAACTGCGACCAGTACGGCTCTTGTTACAGATGTGCTTCCTGTAATACACGGGTCACGGAATGCTGCCGTAAAGCAAAAACGAGAACGCTGCAGGATGTACCCGAATGCAATACCGAATCCCCAGTAAACAGGCAGCTTATTGTTCCCTCCTGCCAAATAAAATCCAAAAGCAATGATCAGGATTGTAACCAGAATTGCATATGGAATCTGGCTCTTTTTGGGTTTTCTTGGTTTGCGCACTCTTTCCCCACTTACGCTTGTGTTAACCTCTGACACATAAATCCCCCTTTCTTAAAATAGTATTTGTTAATATAATAACGAAATCGCAATTCAAATTATACCACAATTATCAAAATCCAGTTAATCAAGAATCTGATATGTCATAAGATTTACTTATATCCTATTATTTTATCACACTAGCCATAGGGAAACTTATTTGCTATAATGAAAGGGCAAAAAAAGAACTGTTAAGTTTTTAACAGTTCAATCAAATGGTTTGGGGTTAAATTCAGAAAGGCGGGTTAACATGAACATTCATAACCTGAACATGTTTATAAAAATTGTGGAATCCGGCAGCATCTCTAAAACTGCCGAACAGATGAATATCAGCCAGTCCGCATTAAGCCAGCAGCTGCGAGTCATGGAACAGGAATTCAGCGCACGGCTTTTTGAGCGGAACTATCAGGGTGTGATTCCCACTAACATTGGTATGATTGTTTATAACCGCGCTCTTGAGATATTATCGTCCTATGACAGAATGGTGGCTGATATCACCAACGCACAGAATCAAAATAAAGCCATACACATCCTTGCTTCTCCCTGCGTATATTCTTATGCCCTGCCATGCACGTTTTACCATGTAAAAAACAAATATCCGGAATATACGCTTAACATGGAAATGATGTCCAGCAGAATCATAGAAGAAAAAATATCAAAAGGCTTTGCTGATATGGGAATTATCATCGGTAAGCCCAAGGATAAAAATCTGTCTGCCAAAAAGGTATTTTCTGACCGGGTTTTTCTGGTTGCAGGGGAAAAAATGAAGGTTCCCTCCCAGTTAGACTGCCAGGATCTTTATCATTACCCGCTGCTGATGCTGGTAAAAACCCAAAAAACAAGACAGGTACTGGATAAAATGCTGAACAAAAACGGAATCCGCATCAATCAGCTGCATATCCCTTATACTCTTGAATCCACGGAATCCATTAAACTGTCCGCAATCAACGGCTTCGGCCTTGCATTTCTCCCCTATATGGCTATCAAGAAGGAAATTTACAATAAGCAGCTTCGTATCATTGAATGTCCATGCCTGGAATTTGATAATGAATATTATTCCGTAAAAAATGCAGCAAGCGGCCCTCTCAATTGTGAATCTTCAAAGCTCATCAAATACATTGAAACAATACTAAAAGAGACTATTTGTTAGCATAAATGGTGATTTCCCATACCCCGTTAATGACTTCATCCGTAGCATAACTTAAATCATTTGCCTTGCAAAAAGCTTCAATATTAGTAATCGTACAGCTATGATCCGTTACCAGCATACATTCTTCACCGTTTTTTATGGAATGAATGACATTTTTTAATCTCAAAACAGGTACCGGGCACATATCGCCCAGACAATCGATTTTAACCATAAACGCTCCTTCTGCACATTTTTATGCTTTTGCAAGGCAAGCTGCCATAAATTAATCATTCCAGCCCTTACACACATCAATCCATTGTGAATAACCAGAGTATTTTTCCAATTCTTTTATTGTAAGCTCAATGGCACTGTTACTGCTCCCACAGGCCGGATAGACCGTTTCAAACCGTTTGAGGGATATATCAAGATAGACGGCAACGTCACTTTTAACAGCAAAAGGGCAAACACCCCCAATTGCGTGTCCCACCAAATCTGTAATCTCATCAGGTAAAAGCATTTTAGCTTTTGTGCAAAAATACTCCTTGAACTTTTTGTTGTCAACCTTCGCATCGCCGGAAGTAACCACTAAAACTGCTTGTCTGTCTACCATAAAAGAAAGCGTTTTGGCAATTCTTTCAGGTTCACAGTTTAGTGCAAATGCAGCCAGTTCTACGGTTGCACTGGACACTTCAAATTCTTGAATTCGGGTATCCATGTTGTATTGTTTAAAAAAAGCTTTTACGTTTTCAATTGCCATAATCATTCTCCTTGTCTTAGCACTGCGCTGCCTCATTTATATATCATTTCATCATTTAGAATATTATAGCATACAAAAGTAAAATTCAATGCTTATATATCTCATTTTGTTTATTCCTATATTTCGATATTCTTTTATCCTTATTCTGTCATACAGGCAAGCTTCTTGACACGCTTTGTTAACAAACAATTTTTTGTTGGTTTTCAACAGCCATGAAAATTCCTTTTCACCCGGAATCAAGGAGGTCTGTGATGATATTCAGAATATAAGAAAAGAGCGAAGGGAAAAGATAAGAGAAGATATTATTTATAAAAACATAAATATAGATCTTTTGAAGCTCGAACTCCGGGACGAACGGACAGTAATATTAATTCGCTTGACACTGAATGGGTAAATGATATTTAAACAAAAACATCTTAATATGACATACAGCTGTCCAGTTATATGTGGTATAAGTTATATATCTTGTATTGAAGAAGCAAAATAAAACTGCGAAAGGAGGTATCTCCTATGGCGACTGATTTCAAAAAGACGCAAAAAGATTTATATCAACCCGACGCAAAACCGTCCGTCATTGAAGTGCCGGAAATGGTTTTCATTATGATTGATGGGCGAGGCGACCCAAATAAAAGCGAAGCATACCAGACTGCTTTACAAGTTCTATACGGCTTGTCCTATACTGTAAAAATGAGTAAAATGGGCGGCAATCAACCCAAAGGGTATTATGATTTTGTTGTTCCCCCATTGGAAGGATTATGGTCAAAGGATGCAGACGATTTTGAAATTGGCATAACAGAAAAGAGCGCGTTTCGCTGGACTTCCATGATACGGATGCCTGATTTTGTTACGCCGGAAGTTTTTGAAGCGGCAAAAAAGAGTCTAGTCAAAAAGAAACCAAACCTCGATTCTTCTATTGCGCGGCTTGAAATTTTTAATGAGGGACTTTGTGCTCAAATTATGCACACTGGCCCTTATGACAGCGAACCTGCAACGATTCAAACCTTAAAAACCTTCATAACTGATTCGGGATATAAGCTTGACCTTTCAGAGAATCGTAAACACCATGAATTGTATTTAAGCGACCCACGCAAAACATCTCCCGATAAATTGAAAACGATTATCCGTTATCCGATAATCAAGTGATATGATAGATGAATTGTAAAAAGATTAAGCGGCGGGGATTTGCTTCAAGCCTCCAACATAATCATGCTCCATTTGTTATAATTGTCCCAGACGGTACAAGGCCAGTGCATAGATCTTTGCATTGGTCATTAAGTCCTCCACGCTCATCCACTCATTGGGATTGTGGCTGATGCCTTTTTGTCCCGGGAAGCTTGGACCAAAGGGGACAATGCCCGGCATAGCCTTAGCATAAGTGCCGCCTGTGGTGGTCACCGGGGTACCGTCCTGCCCTGTGACCAGTTCATAGCATTCCTGCATGGCCCTAACCATAGGCGTGTCCTTTGGGAATACCACCGGGCCAAAATTCTGTATGAGTTGGGCTTTAAACCCTTCTACTCCGACCTTATTGTCCATGCGCTTCATGATTTCGTCTATGGTAACGCCTCCCGGATAGCTTAAGGTGACATCAAAGGCCGCCTGGCTCTTACCATTCAGACTGCCAGGAACCACACTCAGCTTATATCCCCGCATCTCCATCGTGCCATATTCTTTGTGGCAGAAGTCAATCCCCAGCCTGTCACCTGTATTCCCGGCTCCGATAAAATATTTGTTTACAAAGTCAAAAAATGACTCCAGCTGCTTCAGACCGCCTGTAATCCGCACCATGGCCCTTCCCCGCTCGCTGTAAACCACCGGGTACTTGCAGTCCGGTGTGAATCCATAGAGGGGCGGCCTCTCCTTTGAAAGATAATACTTCAGATCCTCAAATCCGGATTCTTCGTCGCAGCCAAAGATGATGCGCACCGGATTCTTAAGGGTAAGTCCGGCCTCCTTAATGGCGGCCAGACCATAGAGACAGGCCATGACCGGCCCTTTGTTATCCAGCACTCCCCTGCTGTAAATGACTTCATTCTCCATATAGCCGCAAAAAGGCGGCTGCTTCCAGCCTTCTCCCGCCGGGACAACGTCCACATGACCAATGGCGCAGACATAGTCTTCTCCCCTGCCATACTGGGCATAACCAATATAATGATCCAGGTTCACGGTGTCAAATCCCAGCTGTCCGCTGATATCCAGGGCACATTCCAGAGCGCGCTTCACACCAGTGCCAAAGGGAGCTCCCTCACAAGCCTCCCCTTCCACACTGTCAATGCGCACCAGCTCCAGGACACTGCTGATGAACCGGTCCTTTAACCGGTCCACGCAGTCAAGTATCTTCTTATCTGATTCATTTTCAATCTTTCCATATCCCATATCTTAATCCTCTATAGGTGCCATGCGCGTCTTCATATAAGTTTCCATCCATTCTTCAGAGGCTTTTTCATAAGTGCAGCGGCCGTCCTCCCCGCGGGTTACCAGATAAACCGTGGGTTCCAGCTCATCCGTGACCACTGCAAAAGAAAATCCCTCGATATTTGTGGCAGCCCCCCACTCTCCCTTAGGATTCATGGCAATGAGGGATATATCACCGGCTTCGCCCCGGCGTTCCCGGAGTTCCTTATCCAGCCGGTTCACCGCTGTCTCACAGGCTTTTTGGGGATGCATTCCTTCTCCCATAAGGCGGACGATCTCATAAGAAATACAGCCTTTCATCAGATCCTCTCCTAAGCCTGTGGCACTGGCGGCTCCTTTCTTGCTGTCGGCATAGAAGCCGGAGCCGGATATGGGAGAATCACCTACTCTGCCTTTTTTCTTCATGAACAGGCCGCTGGTTGAGGTGGCCGCCGTCATCTTACCCTTTCCATCCAGGCATGCCATACCCACGGTATCATGACCGGAATAAGGTTTAAGCTCCTTGGCGGCCGCCTGGGCCGCCATCTCTTTTATCCGCTTCCTGTAATGTGCCTTTGCCCGGTCTGTCAGCATATTTTTGCGCTCAAAGCCTTCCTTGTGGGCGAATTTTTCGGCTCCCTCAGCCACCAGCATGCTGTTGACTTTCTCCTGACTCAGACGCCTGGCAACCGACACCGGATTGGCAAAGTCCCTGATGGCAGCCACTGCTCCTATATCCAGTGTGCTGCCGTCCATATAGGCTGCGTCCATTTCCACTTCCATTTCCTCGTTAGGCAGTCCGCCATAGCCCACGGATTTATAGTAAGGGAAGTCCTCTACCTGACGGATGGCCGCCTCAATGGCATCTCCCGCGTCGCCGCTTTCTTTCAGCATCTCAGCTCCCTTTGTGATTCCTTCTACAGCCATACGCCAGGTTGCTATCATACCCCACATTGCAAAGGCCTCCTTTTATTTAAAACAGAATTCATGAATCAGTTCTGAAGTGTCCGCACCGTCGGCTAAGGCCCTGGCCAGAATACACATATTTCTTAAGGCATCATTAAGGCCCAGACCGCCCTTTTTCGGCGTCTCCACAATCCATACTTTATCTTTATAAGCTGCAATGGTATCTGCATTCTCCACAGACATGGCTGCAAATGCCTTTGCCTTGGTGGTGGCGTTGATATCGCAGGCTACTTTGGCGCACATCTGTGCGTAGTCCGCATAGTTAAAGGCCGGTCCGCACATTACCACATCCGGCTGCAGCTTATTTACCATGGCACAAAGCTTGCGGCTGACCTCCTCCGGATCGGCAAGGTATGTGCCATTGCCGCAGCACAGGCAGGCCATTACGTGTCCGTCCACCTGTTTTAAGAAAGGTTCCATCATGATTGCAGGGCCGATGGGCTCCTTTTTCCCTGTAAGGGGAACCATGGTGTCGTCCTTGGTTCCAAGTCCTGACTGAATCTGGTCATATATCATAATAAGCTTCATACCGTATACCTCATTTTATAGATCATCAAAAGAAAGATCGTTAAGATCAATATCGTCATCGTCGGTTTTCTCAGTTTTTCTGGTCTCGTCTTCTATGTATTGTTTATCCATCATCTTAATGAACGGCATATAGATGAATACGCCCAGAACAAGAAGAATCAACTGAAGCACGGCTCCCTGCCAGCCGGTTGCAAGGAACCCGGAGAGGATGACAGGCATGGTCCACGGGATTGCTACACCAGAGCACAGAGGAACCAGGCCGATACTCATACAGAAGTAGGAAATCACAATGTTGATGGTGGGCACCAGCATGAAAGGAATGAGCATCATTGGGTTCAGCAAAATAGGCAGACCAAACACGATGGGCTCATTGATACCGAAGAGGCCCGGGATAAAAGCCAGTTTTCCCAGCTCCTTAATACGCTTGGAACGGCAGAAAAAGAGCATTGCGATCAGCAGCGACAAGGTGGAGCCGCAGCCGCCAAATGTGGCGAATAAATCCTGGAACTGCTGGGAGATAATATTGGGCAGCGGCTGGCCTGCCTGAAATGCAGCCAGGTTCTCCGCAGACAGGGTCTGAAGGATGGGATTGAATACCGCCCCTACCACGGAACCGCCGTTTACTCCGAAGAACCAGAAAAGATGGAGGAAAATATAAGCGATTACCATAGCCGGAAGGGTGTTGCCCAGCTTAAGGAGAGGAGTCTGCAGGATGGTGAACACAAAGTTGAATGCGTTATCATATGGGGTCATGGCAAAAATAATGTTTATGATGAAGAACACCAGTACGGAAATTCCGGCAGGAATCAGGGCGGAGAAGGACTTTGCCACAGTCGGCGGGACACCGTCAGGCATCTTGATGATCCACCCCTTTTTATTGACCCACGCATAGATATGCACAGACAGGAATGCCACAATAATTCCTACGAAGATTCCCTTGGAACCCACCCAGCCCAGGGGAATGCCGGACACGGCAGTATCATTTACCATGATCTTATAAGGCATGATCAAAAACCAGCATACCAGTGATACGGCAGCGCCGAACAGCTTATCTACCTTCATCTGTTCGGAAAAGGAATAGCCGATGCCAACGACTGCAAGCATTGCCATGATTGAGAACGTGGCATCGGTTGGCTTGGCAAAGTAGGCATCCCAGTTCTCCCCAAAGAACCTTGCCCAGAAGTTGGTCCACCCGGGAATCGGGAAATTGGCAATTAACAAGAAAAAGGAACCCACTATTAACAGCGGCATGGACAGCAGGAAGCCGTCACGAATTGCAATAAGATACTTGTTCTTTCCGATCCGCTCTGCCAAAGGCATGAGTATTGACTCTAATTTACTTAACATATTGTTATTCCCCCGTTTTTATTTGTTTTTGCTATTATTAATGTTCTGTTTTTTAATAGCCGTTATTTGGAAGCTTTTAAAAGTTTTATTGCTGATTTAAGGACCTTTTCACCATTCATCATGCCGTAATCGGTCTGGTCAATGACCTGAATGGGGATACCCCTGCTTCCGTACTTTTCCACAATTTCACCATAGCGGTATTTGACCTGGGGCCCTAAAAGGATCACATCCGGCTGCTTTTCATCGATGATCTGGCCGATCTTGCCGTCCGGGAACGCCTCCACTTCAATGGGAAGGTTATGTTCGTCAGCTACATTCTGCATCTTGCTCGCCAGCATGCTGGTTGACATCCCTGCACTGCAGAATAAATACACTCGTTTCATTGTAAAATCCTCCTTGCTATTTGCATTTTTTTATTCCCGTCATTGATTCCCCACCTTCTCCTCCAGCTCTGCGATCCTCTCATAGCTGGCAATCATCTCCTCTGCGATGATTTTAAAGCTTTCTGCGCTCATGAGCTGGTCTTCCGCATGGATCAGGATCAGGGAATTGCCCACCAACTCACCCTGGGCCTCTTTCTGGATCAGTTCAAAGTGGGCCTCATGTCCTGCCAGAAACATTTCATGACCGGCTTTGATACATTCCCCTGCACCCATAAAATCCCCTTGCTTTGCTTTCTGGATCGCCTCAATGTAGCTGGACCGTGCCCCGCCTACATTGGATATGATTTTAAAGCAAATCATTTCTAATCCCTCTAACATATTGCTGCCTCCTGTATGTATTGATAAAAAGCAAAATGCAGCAAAACTGTTCTGTTCGCTGCATCTTAACTTAAGCTGCCTTTATTGATTATCATTATAAGGCAGTGATTCACTTTTTTTCCTTAAATGCATTTCCTAGCTCTTAGGAAATTCACTCCATGATCCGGTCAATAAATTCTTCATATTCGCAGGGAGCCGCTAATTTTGCCAGCTCTTCAGGCTGATTCACGATGTTGGATATCCAGTCAAAGAAGATTTTAATCAGCCTGGCATCCCCTTTGTTGATGGCAAACAGCATCACCAGCCGTACCTCAAAGACGCCCCATTTCACAGGATTTTTAAGCTGAGCCACCGCAATGGCGGAATTCCTGGCAAAGGCTCCGAAAGCATGGGGAATTGCAAATGTATTCACAAAGGAGGTAGGGGACATCTGTTCCCTCTTTAAAACCACATCTGTAAATTCCGGTTCCACAACACCCGCCTGTACCAGGCCGGAGCACAGCATGCGGATGATTTCTTCCGGACTGGCGCAGTCCACCTCTGTGTGGTAGTGTTCCCGCCGGATCAGGCTGCCCATGTGGGAGGAAAACTCCAGACGGAATCCTTTCTTATCCAGACGGTTGATGGCCTGTAGAATTCTGGACTCTGTCTCGGAATCCACAAACAGGTTAACGGAAACTGTCTCCACAGCCAAACCGTGCTCTAAGGGAAAAGTACTGAGCAGCAGGTCCGGATCCAGGGAGGATACTGCCTCCTCTTCAAAATAACCAAAGACCTTCACCACTTCCATCCTCTCACGAAACATATCGGAAATTTTCTTTAAGCACATGTCAGAGAAAGACTGGTTGTGGGGCAGGATCATGACGGCACGGTACTTCCTTCCTGCGTTCATGCGCTCACTGGCAGCTCCCAGATGGAGGGCAATATAGCAGCTCTCTGCATCGGATATGGGAGTATCAAGCCTTTCTTCCAGAAATTCTACCACGTAGATGCCCATCTCAAAGACTAGAGGATATTTGCGCTTGATCCCTTCCACAAACACATCCTCCATACGGGCCTGGTTCCTGACCCGCTCAACCAGTCCGTGAATATGCATCTTAAGGCCTGCGATAAGGTCCTCATCCTGACGGAAATCCAGCCCGAACAAGGCGTATATCTGTCCCAGAGCCTCGCCTACCAGTTTCCCGGTACTGAGCCAGCTGCCGCCGAAATTCACGAAATCACCGGTATAATTGGAAGCCTTTCTGCCCATGACCACAAGGGCGAACATACCAACTTCGCTGTCGTGGATCTTTATGTGGAGACGCTTGGAGATGCGGTCAAAAAAATCCTTAGAAATCTGATACTCAATGGTATCCTCCAAATCCTGTATCTCCTCTTCCATGCTGATGTAGTTGGCACAGTTCATCCGTTCAATGCTGGTACCGGCATGCAGCATAAGCATGGGAAACATGGATTCATGAATGGAATAACCGTATTCCTTCAGCACATCCACGAATATATCCTTTACCTCGATCAAGTCAAAGCTTTTGTATAAATTAGCCAGCATGTTTAAGTTGAGAAAATTCTCCTGCACCTCGGCCATGAGTAAATCCTTGTAAAACCGCCGTTTTCCGGCCTCATCCCCCTTCAAGGAAATACATTCCTTATTGCGGACCAGCCTTAAGCCGGGATAGGGTTCCAGCATCTTCCGTATGCGCTTCAAATCATTGTCAATGGAGGCTCCGCTGACATAGATCTGGCTTTGGAGCAGAGTGAGGTTCAGTTCTTTCACTTCGAATAAGAGCTTCTGTATTATGTATGCACAGCGGGCACCGGGAGTCTGGGGGATCCCCGCTTCACGGGATTCCTTAGATGGAAGGGGCGATAGCCTGGCCTTTTCACAGATGCGGTAGCCCTGCCGCACATTGGACTCTATGGGAGGCGGGATCATGTGTCTGTTGATGGATTCCACATCGGAACGTATGGTCCGGTCCGACACCTGCAGAAGACCGGCCAGGCTCCGGCTGGTTAACCAGTCTCCCCGCTCAGATAATATGGCAAGCAGCTGCTCCTGTCTCTTATTCTGCATGTTTAAATACCCCTTTTCTTCATTCTTCTGTAAGTACACCTGTTCAAAGGGTGCGGAATGTGAACACTGTCCATGGTTTTGCATAATCCAGCAAAACATGCTCATGTTCAGGAAGATGACCGATCACATTTTTGCGGCCGTCATTTGGCATGTCCTTGGTAACGACCTGGAGTTCCCCCTTATATTTGGGATAACCCTCATTTAAAATAACCACATCGCCGCGCTTTAAGTCCCTGGTATTAGCAGCAGGGATAGACCGGTCCGCAAATGTAACCCTGGGTCCGGAGGAACGGATCATATACTCGCCCATATCACCTCTTACCACATGCTTAAGCTCATAATCCAGGATCTGGCTCTCGGTCTGAGTCAGTTCTTTCTCCCTCTGAATGCCAAAGGTCAGGAGGCTGGGATTGAGGGCTGCGCAAGCGTTCAGTTCCTCATCAGTGGCATAGGCATTGGCAATGAGCACATCATCTACCGAGCCGGTGGCAAAGAGATGGCGCACCTGAAAATCGACCGGCAATCCACGGTGCATCTCCAGAGTACACAGCCCCTCGTTTACGGGCCACGGGCCGTATGCTCCTGGTGCATTGCAGGAAACAAATGCCGCCACCTTAAGCCCCAGTGATTTCATCTTATCATTACAGGCATTAAAATGCTTCAGGCTCAATCCTGTATATTTCTGCGGATAAAAGTTGTGGCAGGTGACCAGCTTGTCACGGTCCGGATGGTGGTCCATAATATTTTCCACATACGCCAGCTTGGTGCTGGCATTAAGTTCCACTTTAAGTCCATGAGGATTGTAAGTCATAAGGCTTTCCTTCATGCCGTCAAAGCCTTCGTCCAGACGGATGCCATCCACATGCATTTCCTGAAATATGGATAAGTCCTCATAGGAGATTCCCAGCCTTGAGAATACGGCAGGGCTCACATCGGGTATGATCTCCATACCGCAGGCATGGGCTTCATCCGCCAGTCTTCGGAAACGGCCCATTACCTCTTCCCTGTTCTTCCCCTCAACGCTTAAGAAGCAGGTAAAGATTCTCTTATAACCCAATCTCCCTGCCTTTCTGATATATTCCATGTCCTTTTCTTCAGTAGAATGCTCCGGATAAACGGAAATACCCAATCTCGCCATATGTATAACCCCTCTCTTATTATTTAACCGGCCGGTACTTTCGTACCGAATGGTTCTTTGATATTAACTATAATCCGTACAAAGAGAGTTTGGAAGTAAATCTGTTTCCTAATTGCTAGGAAATAAGCTTGTTTTGCTATAATTGGGTCTGAAAAAATAAGCCAATGTCAGGACGGCCTGACATTGGCTGTAATGGAGAATCTGCTCCTCTATTCTTTGTTAAATAATTTGTCCGTTCTTCCCTCATAAGGATTCTTGATCATGAGGGGTTTTAAATACTGAGCCACTTTTTCCACTCCATCCATTCTGCTCATGGTAACATCCTCATGCTCATAGCTTAAGGAACCGTTGTAGCCCACCATGGAAAGCTCTGTAATGACCCGCTTCCACTCCACCTGTCCCCAGCCGGGAATCCGGAACCGGTAGGTATGGTTTAATGCCGACATATCTCCATGCATCAGAGTTCCTCCTGTGGGAAGGTTATGGGAGGCCAGCTCCGCATCCTTTGCATGCACATGATAAATCCTGTCTTTCAGCCGGTCGATTACAATGGCCGGATCGATCATCAGATACATAATATTGGCCGGATCAAAATTATATCCCAGCGCCGGATGATAATTTACCAGCTCCAACGCCTTTTCGGCTGTGTAAATATCATATACAAAGCTGTTTGGATGAATCTCAATGGCAAATTTCACTCCATATTCCTGAAACTTGTCCAGAATCGGCGTAAAACGCTCCGCAAACTGTTCTTCGTATTCTTTCCAGCCCTCTCCATAGGGAAAAAAGAAAAATCTTCCCCAGTTTTCCACTCCCGGATATCCGACCACAATGGGCACCTCCAGGGCATTGGCAGCCTGGGCCGTGCGTATCAGACTTTCAGTCCCATGCTTGATCTTCTCTTCCGGGGTCCCCTTGTAAATAAAATCCGTTTCCTTGCCGGCAGGTCCCATAATCAGAAAGGAATCGGCATGATTGCTTAATGCCTGTATGGACATTCCATAGCTTTCAACCATTTTCCGGACATCGGAAGCGGCATTGCCCTTTATAACGTCCTTTGTCTCCAGTTGCCCATTGCCCTCGTAGGCAGGGATCTCCAGAGTTTCATAACCATAGGCTGATACCAGCTTCACTACCTCCTCCAACGGCTTCTCACTAAAATTAGCAGAAAAAAATCCCAGTTTCATCTTGCTACCTCCTCAATATTGTCATTTCTTCGTTCTTTGTTTACTTCCTCTTTTTATGCCCGTTTGTTTCTGTTATTGTATAATTTTTTCTGTTATAAATCAACTTTTATTATCACAATATGTATTGACTATCCCCGGAACAATTGATATTATGAGCTTAATCAAGTATTTTTATATTAAGAATCCGGAGGCGCCATGTATAATATAGAACGAAAATCAGAAATCATAAATTTGTTGGAAACACACAAAAATGTGAATGTTGCCGAATTAGCCGCACAGTTTCAGACATCAAAGGAAACCATCCGCCGGGATCTCCGGGATCTGGAGCGGGAAGGAGTCCTGATCCGGACCCATGGCGGCGCCATGCCCGCGGAACAGAAAACAAACAGTGCCGTCATGCAGGACAAGTATCCTGTATCCGTCCGGGGAATACGCCGGTTTCAGGAAAAGCAGGCCATCTGCAAGCTGGCGGCCTCCTATATCCAGCCGGAGGATACCATTTTTGTGGACAATAGTTCTACAACGGCCTATCTGGCCCAGTATGTTCCCGCCAATATACCGGTGACATTTATTACTAATTCCATACAGTTCTTACTGGAAGCCGCTAAATTGAATAACCAGAACCATATGTACATATGCCTGGGAGGCATATTCAAAAGCTCCAACTTATCCATTTACGGCAACATGTCACTGGATAATGCCAAGGTATATTATCCCAATAAAGCGTTTCTTTCCTGCTCCGGAATCTCTGCCAACCGTATGATCACCGATTCCAGCATCCAGGAGCTGGAAACAAAGAAGCTGATGATCGAATTGTCCAACCAGGTGTTTGTATTGGCAGACCACAGCAAATTCGAGAAAGACGGACAGATCTTTTTATCCTCTTTCAACAATATAGACTATATCATCACCGACAGTCAGGCAGACAGAAGCAGCTGCAGCTATCTCGCCAACTATGGCGTGGAACTGATCACGGTATAATTCCATTTTCCGCCCTTATTCTTTATTTAATCTGGTCTGTAAAAGGACTGCAACAATGATGATCCCACCTTTTACCGCACCGACTAAAAATGCGTTTACACCCAGCAGATTCATCATATTATTAATAATCCCCAGGGTCAGTGTGCCAAAAACGGTAAACAGGATCTTTCCCTTGCCGCCGGACATGCTGGTTCCGCCGATGACGGCCGCAGCGATGGCATCCATTTCATAGCTGGAGCCGGAAGACGAGGAATTAATGCTCCCCAGTCTGGAGGTTTCCACTATGGTGGCAACGGCAACTAAAACTGCAGATACTGTGTACACAAAATACTTCACCTTGCTGACACATACTCCCGACAACAACGTAGCTTTTTCATTGCTTCCCACTGCGTAAATATGTCTTCCTATTCCGGTATGGTTGACCAGCAGATGGATGATGACCACACAGATCACCCAGTATATGATTGGCATCGGGATTTTGCCGAATAAATTGGTATTGGATATTTTTATGTAGGCATCCATTTTTTCTCCGCTGGCCATTACGCCTCCACCATTGAGGAAATACTGGGATATGGACCGGTACATGGTCATCGTTCCAAGGGTAGTGATAAAGGCGGGAATTCTGAACTTTGCCACCAGAACTCCGGTTAAAAAGCCGAAAACAATTGCGGTTGCCACAGATACCAGTATGGTCAGCACAATGCTCTGTGTCGTATTAAGCACCTTAATTGCCACAAACCCGATCATGGCAAGCTGGGATCCCACGGATAAATCAATTCCTCCGGTAATAATGATCAGAGTCATGCCCAGAGCGATAATACCAATAATCGAGTTGTTTCTTAAAATATTAATAATGTTGTTCCAGGACAGAAACATTGTCCCTTTCAATGCCACCGCCAAAAGAAACAGTACAACAAATGCAATCAGAGCGCTGTTATCGCTGGCTGTCTTTTTCCAGTCTCTTGATGAACCAGTTCCTTTCATTGTATACCACCTTTCCATCTTCCTCATAGCTTGCCGCCTGTGGCAACAATCATAATATTCTCCTCATTTGCTTCTGCCCGAGGGAATTCCTTTCGTATTTCCCCGTGATACATAACATAAATCCGGTCACACAGCATGAGCACTTCCTGGGCCTCGCTGGAAAGAACAACAAAGCTCATTCCTTCTTTTGCAAGCTGCATGATAATACCGTATATCTCCAGCTTTGCTCCGATATCCACGCCCTGGGTTGGATTATCCAGGATAACCAGATCCGGATTGGAGCTCAGCGCCCTGGCCAGAATAACCTTCTGCTGATTTCCCCCGGAAAGGCTCACGATCAGATCATTTAAATGATTCAGCTTGATATTTAATTTCTCCACATAATCCTGATTGAATTGTTTCTCTTTCTTCTTTTCAATAAAGAAACGCTTCTGCAGCCTTTTTATAATGGATATGGACAGATTATGGGCAATGCTTAAATCCTTAATAATGCCGTTCTCTTTTCTGTTTCTTGGCAAATAAGAAATCTTCAGCTTTTTGGCTTTTACTGTGCTGTCCATCTTATATTTGGAATCCCTTATAAAAATATTCCCTGTATACTGCTTATTACAGCCATAGACAGTATTAAAGACCTCGTATCTGCCGTCTCCCAGCAGTCCCGTAAATCCAACAATTTCTCCCTGGCCCACATGAAAATTAATATTTGAAAATTCTGAGGCTCTGGATAAATTTTCTACCCTCAGGATGTCCGGGCCGATTGTTCTTTCCATATATAAATCATTATAGGACAGTTCTTTACCAACCATATACTTTGCCAGGAGCTGTTCCGAAATATCAGGTCCAACAGCTCCGCTGCTGACCACACAGCCATCCCTCATTACCGTATACGCATCACAGATTTCCATTACTTCATTTAATTTATGGGAAATAAATACGAAACTGATTCCCTGTGATTTCAATTCCTTCATGATACTAAACACATGGGCAATTTCCACATTGGTCAGTGATGTGGTAGGTTCATCCATAATGATAACTTTCGAATTTTTCATCAATGCCCTTGCTATTTCTACAATCTGCTTATATGAGGCATTGATATCCTCCACTCTTGCAGCCGGATCCAGATCGATCTTCATTCTGCCCAGGATTTCCGCCGCCTGGTCATACATACTTTTTTTGTCCAACCGGCCGCCCTTTTTCAGTTCACGGCCCAAAAACAGATTTTCATAAATATTTAAATCATTGATCAGAGTCAGTTCCTGATGAATAAATGCAATCTCATTCAGATTCCCATGCATTCGGTCTCCGATTTTATTGACAGCTCCATCAATTGCAATTTCCCCTGCATCTCCCGGAATTACCCCGCCCAGTATATTCATTAACGTCGTCTTTCCGGTTCCGTTTTCTCCAAGCAAGGCATGAATGCTGCCTTTTTTCAAAGAAAAATCCACATGATGCAGCACACAGTTTGCTCCAAACGTTTTTTCAATACCGCACATTTTGATTATGTATTCGCTCATAATACTCACTCCTGTTGAAAGCAGGGCTGTCGTATATCTCACCGGAAATACAACAGCCTGCTTTTTTTGCACCCTTATTCTTTCATCAATATGGGGAATCTGAATTCACAAAATCTGCAACATTGCTTAAATCAACAGTGGACGGTTCAATGATGGTATCCTTTGGTACGTATTTCCCATCCAGAATATCCTTTGCCGCCTGAATTGCATCGCTGATCATGGAAGGACTGTAGGTCTCAGTAAAGCAGTTGATATCGGTTTCCTTCTGAATCTTAGAATACCAGGACTGAGCTCCGCCTCCCCCGGATATGTACTTCACATCGGTCCGGCCGGCATCCTTGACTGCCTGGAGAATCCCCAGAGAAGGCTCATCATCAATAGAGAATACCGCATCGATCTGAGGATTTGCCACCAGCATGTCCGTAGCCATGGACAAACCGGCTTCCTGAGTAAATCCGGAAGCAGAAACTTCAATCATCTGGACATCCGGATAGGATGCCGTTATTTCCTTTTTAAAGGCCTCGGTCCGTTCTACGCTGACAGAGCCAACGCTGGGAGCTGACATGACCGCAACAATCCCCTTTCCGCCCAGTTTTTCACCCAGGTATTTTGCTGCATTCGTACCGATGCCGGCATTATTTCCGGCAACATAAGCGGTATAATCGCCTGTAACCTTACGGTCAAATACGATCAGCTTGATTCCTGCATCAATGATTTTTTGTGCCGCTACGGATACTTCATCATTATGGGGCAGCAGAACAATTGCAGAGCATTTCTGAGCAATCAATTCATCAATCTGATTGGCCTGTTCATTTACATTGGCGGAAGTTACTATTTTATAGCCGCTTCCCTCATCAAGCCCCAGACTCTTACATTTCTGTTCCGCATAGTAAATAGTTCCTGCAACCCAGCCGTGGTCGGCCGCGGGAAGGGCAATACCGATCAGGCCGGCAGATTTCTCCTCTGCACTTGCTGAAGTCTGATCCTCTTTACTGGTTACTGCTGCGCTTGAGCTCTCTTTTCCATCATTGCCTCCGCTTTTCGATGTGTTTTGTCCGCATCCAGCAACCATACTTCCCAGCAGGACCACTGTCATGAAAAGCACTCCTAGTTTTTTTACCATTGTTCCTCCTCCAATAAGTTAAATTTTATTTGATCACCACTTAGGTATGATGAATCCTTAAGTTACCTTTCTCCTTGCGCGTTCTGACCAGTTCCTCATGGGCAGCCTTATCATACGCACAGCATCCTACTTTGCTCTGCTGGATCAGCAGCTCCAGACATTTGTCACAGAGGAGACAGAACTTGATTTCCTCTTCTTTTCCTTCCCTGAGCTTTTTCGGTAAAAACGGATCGGCAAATGACTGTCTTCCCAAACCGATCATATCGGTCACATGATTTTCAACACACCATGCGCCATAATTAAGAAGATTGCTCTCCTCCGGTGTTACCGCACACAAGTCATTCTTTCCATTTCGATAAGGAGAGAAATTGGAGCCTATGACTACGGTTTCCGGTTTGAGCACCTTTCGAAATTCCTTTGCCCAATACTGGTGCAGATAAGCATAGTATGGAATATGTCTGTCCACCTGGGTCAGGCTGATGGTAATGGACGGGCTGCCTGCAGACTGAATAATAAAGTTAGCCCCTCTCTCTTCCAGGCCCTTGATCAGAGCCAGCGGTTCTGTTAAGTCCATGATAGGCGAACCGGGGCCATCTGTACCAAAGCCTCCCGGAAAGCCTTCCCAGGCTGATATTTTTGAGCCCACCAGGAACTTCTGGTCCGGTATTTCTTTTCGTATCCTCTCAATTAATTCAAAAGCAAACCGGCTCCGGTTCTCCCAGCTTCCGCCGTACTTCCAGTCCCTGCTATTGTGGGGACGAATCATCTGGCATCCCAAGTATCCATGGGATAACTTCATATCAATGCCATCCGCTCCGGCGTTATAAGCAATCTTTGCCGCAGTCACAAAGCTGTCCATGATCCTTTCAACATCTTCTTCCGTCAGCAGCTCTCCGCCATATCCCGGAAGAGGATTGGGCGTCACCCGTTTGGAAAATGCCGGATTGGATATTTCCCCTGAATGTGTCAGCTGAAATATAAACAGGGATTCCGGATTGGCTGCATGGACCTTTTCCACAAAAGCGGTCAATGGTTTCTCATTCTTAGGCAAAATCGTCAGCTGATTATCTCTGGCGCGGCTTTCTCTGGTCACCGTAATCGCTTCCAGGGAAATAAGTCCTGCCTCTCCTCTTGCCAGATTACAGTATCTTTCTGTTGTCTCCTCCGAGGGATTGCCCGTTTCATCTTCCGAATTACATTCCATTGCCTGAATAAAAAAACGGTTAGGTGCTATCCGGTCTCCTATTTTAATTGGTTCTAGTAATGTTTTTTTGTAATCCATATCGTCCTCCTATTTGCATTTGTGCGTTTGTTTTTGTTTATGTGTGTAATATATCATGTATTTACGTTTATTTCAATAAAAATTTTCAATATCATTCTTTTTTGTCATATTTGCACAAATTACGATAACCGTTTTTGTGTGTTTTAAAAGATAATCAAAATTAATGTTGCGTTTGTGCCCGTTTCGTGTTACTATGTGGTTGGAGTTAAATGATTTCTTTATTTTTTAATCGTATACGCAAATATTACGGTCAAAAACGCACACTCCAGCAAAAATACATCAGGGAAAGGAGTATACCTAAGAAATGATACATACCGTAACTTTAAATCCTGCCATAGACAAGCTTCTGTATTTAGAACATTTCCAAAAGGACATAACCAACCGGCTGCAGTATTCCGATGACACCATTGGCGGCAAAGGAACTCATGTTTCGATTAATCTGAAACTTCTCGGTCTGGACAGTGCTGCTTTTGGAATCGCCCATGGTCCCACAGGAAAAAAAATCATTCATTTATTGAATGAGCACAGAATCCTTACTAATTTTATTATGGATGAGACCGCTGATACAGACAGCCGGACCAACTATTTAATTATAGAAGAGAACGGCCACTGCTCAACCTTAGCTTCCAGAGGCGTATTGCTGAAACAGATGGAGCTTGACCAGCTGATCCAAAACATGATCAGTCAGATTAACGATGGAGACTATCTTGTTCTGTCCGGTGACGCAACCAATTGTCCGGATTCTGCCATATACAACACCATAATCCGGAGGCTGAAGGACAAAGACTTAAAGGTCTTTCTGGATACCAGCGGAGAGACTTTAAGACAGTGCATTCAGGAATCCCCCTATTTAATCAAGCCCAATCTGGATGAACTGTCCAGCCTTTGCAATGAAACACTGGATACGGATGAAAAAATAATCCATGCCATTCAATCCCTGGAAAAGTACCGCATTCCCGTTATAGCGGTCTCTTTAGGCGGAAACGGCTCCATTGTAAAAACACCGGAAGGAATTTACCGGGTACAGCCGCCTAAGATCGCGGTTAAAAATACCATAGGCTGCGGAGATTGCTTCCTGTCTGGAATTATCTATGGCTTGAAGCAAAATTATTCATTTTCCAATACATTACGTCTGGCCACGGCAATTTCTGCCGCCACAGCGGAATCCTCGTCCTCGGTTGGCTTTGATTTAAACCGGGCAAGGGAATTGGAATCACAGGTACAGATAACGAAAATTACATTATAAATAAGAAAAGGAGTGTTAACATTGAGTAATTTATCCTATATCGAATTGCGTGAAGAGATGTGCAAGGTTGCTAAATTAATGTGGGAACGCCGGTTAACCAACGCCGCAGGCGGTAATTTTGCCGTGCGTGCAGATGAAAACAGGATTTTAATCAGTCCGTCCCTGATGTCGGAGCAGAAACACTGTGAATTAAAACCCGAGGATTTCCTTTTGATCGACTACGAGGAGAACATCCTGGAAGGTACGGGAAAGCTTTCAAGGGAAGGCCTGATGCATGCCCTTATTTTAAAAAATTTCAAGGAGATCGGATGCACCATACATGCCCATCCCTTTTACTGTATGCCGTTTGTGGCAAAATCCGCTCCTATCCCCAATTTAACGGAAGCTACCATGGGCAGAGGCTATGTGGGCTGTATTGAGTACACCAAAGCTTATACTCCTGAGCTTTCCATGAATGTTTACCAGTATTTTGAAGATCACCGGGAACTGGCCATGAAAAAGCCCATCGGCGTGATCCTGCCCCTTCATGGCGTGGTTGTATCCGGTCCGAATATTTATTTAGCTTACAGTATGCTGGAGCGGATTGAATGCGATGCGTTCTGTTCCATCACCAGCAGCTTGATCGGAAAGGAATAAAGCTTTATACTAACAGCAAAGGGTTAACGGTATGTACAATTTGGAACGTCAATCGGAAATTATGTATCGGCTAAAGAGCAATGGCAGTGTTACCGTAGCGGAATTAGCCCAATTCTTCCATATCTCCAGGGAAACCATACGAAGAGACTTGTGCGAGCTGGAAGAATCCGGCGCTTTGAAGCGCACTCACGGCGGCGCTGTCTTACAGTGGGCATTGTCCCCTGATCACAGGAAGAACTATGAATCACCCATACAGGTCCGGAACATTCAGAATGTGGAGGAAAAACGGCTGATCTGCAAAGCGGCTGCTTCGGTCATTCAGGACGGAGATACCATTTTCATTGATAACAGCTCTACCTGCTTATCTCTGTACAAATACATACCTCCGGATATCCAGGTCACCTTTATAACAAATTCCATATCTTTTCTGCTTGAATGCTCCAAAAACCAAAACCCAAATCATACCGTTGTATGCCTGGGCGGAATTTTCAAAAACTCAAACCTGTCCATTTATGGGAATATTGCAATTGAAAACGCTGCACACTATTATCCAAACAAAGCATTTTTCTCGTGCACGGGAATTAACAGCAGCAACCATATAACCGATTCCGGGATCCACGAAATCGATATAAAAAAGGCTCTGCTTCTCCATTCCCAGACCAAATACCTGTTAGCCGACTACACCAAATTCAATCAGGTTGGCCAGGTATATCTAATGGACCTAGCCGAAATTGATTATATAATTACGGACAGCAAAACGGATCTGGCCCAGCTGGCTTATTTAAAATATTCCAATGTGGAGGTTCTTGCAGCAAAATAACAATCTTCACCAGGAGGAACCTTATGAATTACGTTGCATTTGATTTAGGCGGTAGCGGCGGCAAAATAGTACTTGGCACCTACGAGAATCACCGCCTGTCCATTCGGACCCTGCACCAGTTCGGACATGGCCCGGTATCACTCTCCGGCGGCCTGTACTGGAACATCCTGGAAATCTACCGGGAGCTGGTTCATGGCCTGCGCATTGCGGTAAACATTACCGGGGATAACATACGGTCACTTGGCATCGACAGTTTCTGCAACGACTATGCCTTTGTTTCACCGGCAGGAGAACTGCTTTCTCAGGTTCACTGCTACCGGGATGACCGGACGATTAAGCATGCCGGAGAAATATACGGCATCATGTCTCCCTCAGAGCTGTACCGTGTCAACGGTAACCAGAATGCCAGTTTTAATACACTGATGCAGCTGGCCTCCATGTATTTTGAAAAACAGACCTATTATTATCAAGAGGGGAACAAATTACTTTTCATACCCGATCTTCTGATATATTTTCTCTCCGGCCGGCAGCAGACCGAATACACACTGGCTTCCGTCAGTCAGCTGTATGACTATGATCTAAAGACCTGGAGTCCGGTCATCTTAGACCGTTACCAGATCCCTTCTCATATTTTTGCGGATATTTCCTATCCCGGAACTATGATAGGAAAAACTACGGAAGAATTCAATGCCCAGCTAAACACCAAAGGCTTTCAGATCGCCGCCGTATGTGAACACGATACTGCCTCCGCCTTTCTGGCTGCCCAGGCCGGCCAGGACCATGCCATGATCAGCTGCGGGACCTGGGCCCTGATCGGTACCGAGACAGAGCTTCCCATCATCAATGAGTATGGCTTTCAATACAATATTGCAAATGAAGGCAGTTACCATGGCCATCACCGGATCCTGCGCAATGTCATGGGAACCTGGATCATTCAGCAGATAAGAGCCTATTACCGGGAACGGGGAACGGATTATTCCTATTCACAGCTGGAGGAAATGGCCGCTTTGGCTTCCCCCTTTCAATATGTCATTGATGTGGATGAGGAAGGTTTTTTCTCTCCGGAAAATATGCCGGAGAAGATCCGGAACAATTGCCGGAAACGGTATGGGGATGTACACCTTTCTGTAGGAGAAATGGTGCGGTGTGTCTACGAAAGTCTGGCCTGCAAATACCGATGGAATTTAAAGCTGCTGGAAAAGCATACGGGAAAAACATTTACCGGCATTCATATTGTAGGCGGCGGCGCTCAAAGCAAGCTGATGTGCCAATTCACTGCAAATGCCTGCGGCCTCCCCGTATATGCCGGTCCTGCAGAGGCCACTGCCATAGGCAATATTATGATGCAGCTCATGGCTGACGGACAGATCCGGTCTGTGGAAGAAGGACGGGCCCTGGTAAAGGAGGCATTTCCCTGCCGTGAATATCAGCCTCAGGATCCCGCTCTATGGAAGGATTATTATGATGGCTTTTTATCCATACAAATCACAACCCAATAAGGAAAGAAGGAATGGAATATGAAAATTTACAGAATGGGAGTTGTTGGAACCGGCTTTATCGGACGGGTCCACATTGAAACCGTTAGGCGTCTTGGAAACGTTGAAGTCGTGGCTCTTGCCGATACAATCAGTGCAAAAGAAGCGGCTGAGTCTCTGAATGTTCCGCAGTATTTTACCGACTATAAGCAGATGATCGATACCATGAAACTGGATGTGTTACATATCTGCACTCCCAATAATACTCATTTTGAAATCGCAATGTACGCCATGAACCACGGAGTTCACATTATCTGCGAAAAGCCCATGTGCGTATCCATAGAAGAAGCCCAGGCACTGACAGCAAAAGCCAGGGAAACCGGATTAATCGCGGCCATTAATTTTCATAACCGCTTCTATCCCATGAACAACCATTTAAAAAATGTAATTCAGGATGGTGAATTAGGGGAAATTTTCTCTATTACCGGAAGCTATACCCAGGACTGGCTATTGTACGAGACTGATTACAGCTGGCGTCTGAATTCTTCCGAATCCGGCAGCACACGCGCTGTTGCCGACATCGGCTCTCATTGGATGGATCTGGCCGAATATGTGACAGGTCAGAAAATCGTTGCAGTGAATGCAGATTTTTCAACGATTCATCCGACCCGCAAAAAACCAAAGGGACATGTAATTGCCTTTTCAAAGGAAAAATTCGCAGAGGAAGATTATGAGGACATTGCCATTGATACAGAAGACAATGCCAGTGTTATGTTCCGGTTCAGCAACGGCGCAAAGGGAAGCGCCTTCTTCTCCCAGGTAATCGCAGGCAAATCCGTGGCAATCGACTTATTGGTAGGCGGCTACAAGAAATCTGCGGAGTGGAACAGTGAAGTCTGCAATCAGCTGACCATCGGCCAGCGGGACAGCTGCAACCAGGTGATGGAAAAAGGCATAGCAACGGTTCATCCCAATACCAGGCCTCTGATTGCTTATCCTTTCGGTCATCTGGAGGGCTTTCCCGACGCCTTTAAGCAGTGTTTTGCCAATGTGTATAACAGCATTGACAATCCTAAAGTCATCCGTGAGTATGCCACCTTTGAGGATGGACTCCATGAAATGGTGTTGTGCAGTAAAATCTTTGAAAGCAACCAGAAGCAGCAATGGGTGAATATTCCATCCAATTCATAAGAGAGAAGAATCATATTGATGCGAAAAAAGTGCGGTTCCATGTATGGAAACGCACTTTCTCCGTATTCTTCCTATTCGATTTATCAAGGCTGCTTTTTTCCATAAAGCAGACCATCTTACCCCAGATTCTTTTAACCATATATTGACTTTATTATTCCATATCTATTTTAGATTCCAGATATTCTTTTAAAATAACAGCATGGTTTATCTGAGGGTCTTTTGCCCCATACAACAAGGTAACCATATTTTCCTTACTTTGATGGATGACCTGCCGGGCAGCTGCTTGTGCCTCAGCATCTGTATCCAGCTCAGTGCGGTAAAGCATGGCAAATTTGCCGAAGTTTTCCTTTTTATGTCCAAACCATATCCGTAGCTGTTGGCTGGGAGCCAGTTCTTTCACCCAGCCGTCCAAGTGTGCCCTTTCCTTGGAAATCCCCCGCGGCCACAGGCGGTCCACCAGCAAACGGATCCCATCACTTTCCTGAAAAGATTCATAGATTCGTTTTATTTGCAGTGTCATATTAGGTTCTCACCTCACAGTCTTCTACTGGGAAATTGATATGTAAACGGCATTTTACTACTGTATACCTGATTCTTATTTACAGCAAAAGTTCAAATAATAGAAACTTCCTTTCTATCCCAATGTCCTCATAAAAAATATCTACAGTATCGATATGCTTGAACCCATATGACAGGTACATTTTTTGCGGCACATCATTCCCTTTAATACAGTCCAGGCGAATAGCCTTTTGTTTATTCTGTTTTGCTGTCTGGATTGCGTGTTCAACTAATCTCTTTGCATAACCACGCCCACTATAGTCCGGAGAAATTCGAAGTGCATGGAGAATAGAGGCTTCTTCTTTATTGGCATCAACCTGCCATTTTACGTTATCATAAGAAGCATCACAAAGATGATTTATGATATATGCAGCCATAATGCAATCATCTTCAATTCCGACAAATAATTCATCATTATTAATAGAATCTGCTATTAATCTTCCGGAGGGAAATCCTCCTTTATTTCCTTCAGGTAAAAAAGAGGAATTACCAAGCATCTTACACATCTTATCATAAAAGATTATGATGTCATTTATCTTATCTGAACTGGCTTTTCTAACAATCATTGTCTTACTCCTCTCATTTTAAAATTCTGATTTGATTAATTATAGCAAATAAAAAAGAAAAAATATAGCATTGAATACTTGTAACTGTTTATTCAATGCTATATCTAAATAGCGGAATAAAAAACATTTAATTTTTATTCGGCACATTTTTTCTGTATTGACCCAACAGAATTATTGCTAAAATTGCATCAAGCAACAGCGTAATCCCATTGACATAGAACGGAAACCCATATCCGAAAGTGTCATACAGCCATCCGCCCATCAACGGCCCAATGACTGCGCCCAGACTAGCTGCAAACAAATACATGCCATATGCCGAACCGCGGATATTTTCTCCCGCCATATCTGCGACCAATGCTTTCTCTGCAGGAGAAGCCAGGACAACCCCTATGGACTCCAGGACCCAAAGTACAACCAATAATTTCATACTGTGAACACCGGGGAAACATAAAGAAACTATACCTGAAGCAATCAGTCCTATAACCAAGGGCATGATCCTGCCAAATTTATCACTGACCTTGCCCAGCTTTCCAGGTAAAAACCCATATACTACAGCTGCGGGCACAAAAGCGGCCGCCAATTCACCCACATCAGTGGTAAACTTCTCCTGAAGATAAATCATCAGCAGAGGGCTCACCATGGATATTGATATTGCACTGAAAAATACTACTAATAATAATTTTACAAATCCATGGTTCCATTCACTGCTGCCGCAATCAGCCGGTTCATGTCCGAAGGATTTTGTCTCCGGTATATGCCTGTATGCTATATAGCCTGCTGCAATGGACAATACTGCATATCCCTTAAATAAAATACTCCAACCGCTCATAAGAGTGAAATTGCCCATTAATGTAAAGCCTATCAAGGCACCATAAAACGATCCCTTACTGCTTGCACCATCAACTTGCCCAATAGCCGCTCCTTTTTTTTCATCCTCTGCGGTATCTATAGCAATGGAATATGCTGAAATCCACATGAACGAAGCACCTATTGCCTGGACAAACCGGCTCATATACAACATGAGAATATTGGTTGAATATGAGAACAACAACATGGACAGCCCATAAAAGAAAAACGCTGCAACGAAAAAAACTTTTCTGCCGTATTTATCAGTACCTTTCCCGATCACTGGCCTTAACAGCAAAGTTACAAGGCTGAATATTGAAAACAGCCCTCCAATAGATAATGCATCTCCACCAATTTTTTTACTATAAATCGGCAATACAAATGACATTAAACCAAAAGCAAAGGATCCTAACATTACCACTGTTTTTAACTGATGTCTGCTTTTTGATAATTTTTCAATATTACTCCCCATACCATTCACCATTTCTTCCAGCTCTTCCCAATGGGAAAGCAGGGTTTATTCATAATCAACCTGCACCAGACTTCAATTTTTATATCCTTACCTTTTTAATTGCATGCATCAACCATATGTACCGTTTTAAATTTAATTCAACTCTTGATATACCTTAATCCAGTGCCGGATACGAATTAACGTTAGACAGAGCATTGTCAACCGCCTTTTTAATCACAATGCTTGAATTGGTGGCCCCGGAAACTGCATCCACATCAATCTTTTGTTTGGCCACGATCTCGTTTACAATGCCCTCCGCAGATTTGCCTCTTTCATTGTGATGCTCTAACAAGGTTATGTTGGTAATCATGCCATTTTCTACAGCAACCTCTACTTTTGCAGAAATAAATCCGGCATCATAATCGCCAATATACGTACCATCCGGCACATCGGAGGCATTGACATTAACATAAGTAATATTGGCAATCATATCTTTGTATCTTTGAACCGAAAGAAGATAGTCTGCCAGAAAACCTACGCCAGCCATGATAGCTAGCAGGATCGTTACAATAATTATTTTCTTCCCCAAGATATCACCTCCTGAATAATTGTAATTTTTCCTCGTTTGGGGCGGGCTCCCCGCGATGGTGAACGTGTTATTGAAACTTCTCAATTAAATCATCAATAAAAACATCCCGCTGTACCTTGTCATTAAGATCAATCCCCAGTGTCAGGCGCAGGATATCCTTACGCAAAAATGCTACCTGCATGACAGCAGTAATCATAAATGAATTGATCTTATGAAAGTTTTGCATATTCCCGCCGGACAGCCGGCTGCCAAAACCGTAAACAGTACCCATGGTGTTATCCCTTTCCTCAGGCTGCTTTAAATCCCCCAAAATAGAGACTTTTGATATTTCCGGATTATCCATTAAAAAATCCATCACCTGTTTGGCAACCCGCTTGGTGGCTGCAACACAGTCCTCTTCTTCCGTATAGTTTGGGCGAAAAGCACCAATCACCCCGCTGATGATTCCCTGCACACATTCCTCAATCAACTTTTCCTTTGTACCAAAATAGTGATTGATCAGTCCTAAACCTACATTTGATTTTTCAGCAATTTTCCGGATGGTGATGTTTTCTGTCAGACCATTGGATTCCTGAATCAGCTCTATGGTTTGCTCTACGATTCTTTCTTTGGTTTTCTCCGATTTCATTAAGATTCTCCTATCACAGCTTTTACCTCAAAAATAATAGCCATTTTTCTGTTTCCTTAGAATTTGGATTTTCCGTAAGTGCAGAGGGTTCTTGTACCCGCAATCGCACCTTCGGTTTTTTCAATAATGACCAAGTCAGTTATATTCCCTAAATGCCCGAAAGCAATCAGCAGCGAATTCACTGCACTTTTTCAAATTCCATTGGAGCAACTCATTAGCCGTAAACTTTTCATTGTCCTGCGATGAGTCATAATTATTCCCCTTTTGTAATTGAACAACGTTCAATTATAGAATAGATTGCCTTATTCTTTTTGTCAAGTATTATATTATTTATTCAAACAAAAATCTTTGCCCGCAATTGAACTGATGTAAACCTACCACTATATTAATATTGGGGAAATATCCTCTCCTCCTTGTCCGAAATATAAAAAATATATATTGGTGCTGAAAGGTCACCTTAACAACTGCACCATTTGATCAATATTAATAAGCTAAGAGTCATGAATATTTTTTCAGAATGCATTCCATATAATAATTCCGGCAGAGGTATTTCAGCTGTGATTACGGAACAACGGAGGTACATCCCTTACTTGTATAATGAATGCAGCGCTACTGCTTTACATAGAAGTCGAAAACATAAAGTCCAGAGAATGGAAGTGCTTTTCTGTATATGCCTCAGACAAAATCGCATTAGACAGGCGGGAATTGACGAATGCCAATTCCCGCCTGCTCTTGCCGTTAAAATTATCCTCCCATATCCGCGATCCTGAAAAACATCAGGTGTCCGGCACTGCCGGTAACACCAGGGCTTTCCGCCAGTGTCACAGTCTCAACAGCTCCGTTTACAACCTGTACGGTGTCCCCAGCCGCTAATGTTCCAACTGTAGTATTGGTCCCATACGTGACAGCAGCATTTGTAGCTACCGTCTGCTCTGGTATATTTGCATTTGCATATGCTTGCGTAATCAGAGTCAGCCCGATGGGGCCGGTGTCACCAGCAAGCCCGGCGGGGCCGGTAGGGGCGCACATATAAGGAAAATGGGAAACGCTTTATTCTATGTCCCGAATAGAAACTCTCAAAATAAAACATGTTCCGCCACCTTTACACAGTATACAGCCCTATTGGACAAGCAGAGCGGTATTTCTGTATCTGAACAGCAGAACATCGGGCCATGTTGGGCCCGATGTATAAAGAAGGGACTGTGAATCCTTATGGGACTTGACCTAAAAACCAAGCCTTTTTCTAGACTTTTCCGAGCTTGACCCTTCAAAGACTGGCCGTTCCAAGTAAAAAATGATAATGGAATGCGGACTACGGAGGAAGACGTTCAGGATAATGGCATTAGGGCCTTCAGCTCTCATTAAGAACAGAAGGCCCCAGGAATGCCAAAATGATGAAACTATCTAAAATTACACTTCAAGATAAATAATGCTCAGATTTGCGGTTGCAAGAAGTTCGAAAAAGAAAATTTCGTTGCCCGTCACGTTGTTGAGTGTAATGACAGCCGGCGTGGTTGTGATGCTAAGAAAATCTGAACCGGATATTTGCTCACTGTTAATGATCGAAGAAGAGTTTGAGTGAACCACCCCGTTTACCTGTAAAGCAAGTGAGAATGTGATTGCTATAGGGGAACCGCCTACCGCTGCCCACCAATTAACGTAATAGCTACCCGGTTGTTGCAATATGAGCTCTCCTGTACTAGCATTGAAATTAATATAAGTGCCATTGCTGTCAATTAACTGGTTAAACGGAATGAGGTCGCCGTCATTAATCGTTTCCGTCGAGGTAATGATATATTGCACTTGAATACCTGACAGTTGGGCAGGTTGACCCGGTGGGCCTGTCGGACCGGTCACTCCATCTGCTCCCGTTAGGCCGGTGTCACCGGTAGGTCCGGTTGGCCCAGTTGGGCCAGTGTCTCCAGTTAGCCCAATAGGGCCAGTTGGCCCAGTATCTCCAGTAGGTCCGGTTGGCCCAGTTGGGCCAGTATCTCCAGTAAGTCCGATGGGACCGGTTGGGCCAGTATCTCCAGTAAGTCCGATGGGACCGGTTGGCCCAGTGTCTCCGGCAGGTCCGGTTGGCCCAGTTGGGCCAGTATCTCCGATAGGTCCAGTGTCTCCAGTAAGTCCGATGGGGCCAGTTGGCCCAGTATCGCCAATAGGTCCGGTTGGCCCAGTTGGGCCAATATCTCCGATAGGTCCAGTAGGTCCTGTATCTCCAGTTAGTCCGCTGGGGCCGGTTGGGCCTGTAGGTCCAGTAGGCCCAGTTTCTCCAGTAAGTCCGATAGGGCCAGTAGGTCCTGTATCTCCAGTAGGTCCGGTGGGGCCAGTATCTCCAGTAAGCCCTATGGGGCCTGTTGGGCCAGTGTCACCGATAGGTCCGGTGGGACCAGTAACGCCAGTAGGTCCGGTGGGACCGGTTGGGCCAGTATCTCCAGTAGATCCGGTGGGCCCAATTGGGCCAGTATCTCCAGTAGGTCCGGTGGGCCCAATTGGGCCAGTATCTCCAGTAAGTCCAATAGGACCGGTTGGACCAGGGTCGCCAGTAAGTCCGATGGGGCCAGTGGGGCCAATTGGACCAGGGTCGCCAGTAAGCCCTATAGGGCCTGTTAAGCCTGTTGGGCCAGTGGGACCGGTTGGACCAGTGTCACCGGTAAGTCCTATGGGGCCAGTTGCTCCGGTAAGACCAATGGGACCAGTCGGGCCGGTGGGGCCAGTTGCTCCAATAGGTCCAGGACCAGTTGGCCCTGTTGGTCCCTGCGGCCCAGTCGGTCCAGTTGGGCCAGTTGGTCCTAGGCAGCTTCCGGAACCCTCACAACAACTGCGACCAGCGCAACAACTACGACTATCACAGCGGAAATTATCGTTACAATTTCTACAATTACTCATTATAATCCCCTCCTGTTAAGGTGTGGTGTTTTAATTCTTTGCATATAAGTATTCTGTACAGGATTTAAAACAGAATATATAAAGAAACTTTGAATTCTTTATACCCTATAATATGTATTGAGTGACAAGTTTGTCAGAAAACGAATTAGTATGAAAGCAGTGTTTAAAATTGAGTCCAATCGGTGTACTGATCGGAAGTAAGCGTATCATAACAAGCAAACTGCACCCTTTGTTAAGGACATATTAAAAGAGGGTGTTGTAGATATGGTGTAATAAAATAAACACATAGTCAAGGGAATATTGTGAAAGGTAGTCTGCGCTATAGCAAGAAGGAACTTTGATAAAGTATTTAAAATTGTTGCAGTAAAACTTTTTCATAAAGATGGTATGTCTGTTTCAGAAATGCCAAAGGAACTTTTCATTCATTATAGTTCTTTATATCGTTGGATAAGTGAACCTGAAGAATACGAATAAAGTGCGTTCCAGAACGTGGAACCGCGCTTTATTTGTATCAGTATGAAATCAAAAACGAGCACAAGAAAACCTGAAACTTCGTAAATAGCTTGAACTATTAACAAATTCCGGGCCTTCTAAAGAAGAATACATAAGATTTTGTTATAACAAAGAACATCAAAATTCTTTAAACATCAAGAAGGCTTTCAAAACTTTAAATGCATCAAGAACTGGTTAATATAAATTCTTAAATCATAAGTAATGGAAAAGAGACGTTGAAAATCAAATGCTTAGCCAAGAGATCAAACGAGTTTTTAAGAACGTATAGATAGATATGATTCTTTACGTATAGCGAACGTATTGGTTCAGCAAAGCCTGAACATTAATCGAAATCAAATTTCAAGACTTATATGGCTTATGGGCCTTTGCCCAAAAAGCCCATGTTATTGTTACAAAAAATATAATCAAACCTAAAACCACCAAAAAATATTCATAGTAAAATCAGAAAACTATGAGCTATTGCCCCTGGGATCCCTTACATGAGGTTCATATGATGCTGATGTAATAGATAAATCCGGCATATATTGATACATTACCATAATGTACTTATTCTCCATTTTTTCTTTGTATCTGGCTCGGCGCATAGCCGGTGCGTTTTTTGAATAAACGGCTGAAATGAAGCGGATCCGCATACCCCACAGCATCCGCAGCCTGGGTCACAGTACACCCCTGCTCCCGCAGAAGCTTAGCAGCCACATTAATCCTGTAATCTATGAGAAAATCAATGGGCCGGCATTGTGTGTATTTATAAAAAAGATAGGAAAGCTGTGATTTGCTTTTCCCGATATAATTTGCCAAATCCTCCATTGTCAGTGCATTCCTGTAGTTATCTTCTATATAGTCCACAAGCTCTTTCACAATATGGTAATCTTCGGCAGCATTATCCTTCTCACCGTTGAAGAAAATGTTCTGAAAAACCTGGCGGGACAGCAATTGCTTTTGAAGAATGGAATGAATATCTATCTGTTCATTGGCATCGGCCAGTTCTTGCAAAACCGGTAAAACAGCAGGCAAATCAATGGGCATGAAAAACAATAAATTACTGCTTATCTGATGGTAATAAATATTGATATGAGTAAACGGATTATCCCCTAAAACGTGAAAAGTAAGCTGACACCCAGGGCAGCCATGCACCATTGTCCCTGGCTTTGCATTAAAGCATTTATCATCGAACCTTATCTCTGCTTCTCCCTCAAGGGGAAAGATAAATGCTCCGTGTATGGTTTGGTAAGAGGTAGGCTTGTCCGATGGGTATTTCACAAACTTTATTACATTATTCACACGGAACGGGGAAAGCCGATAAGCCTGTTTCAGTATATTCAGAGCAGTTTGAGCCTCCATTTGATCCATCCTTTCTTTCCATATGGTAATAGGGAAACCACCGCATAAGGACAGACTGTTCCTTTGCGGTGTTTTCCCAAATAGGTTTTAATTCGTATGTGTTTATGCTTGTTATGGGAACCTCTCATCCAAGTAAGCCAGTGCCCCGGATAATTTCAGAGGTATATTTTCATGATGACCATAAGAATTCCACTGCATTTCTATATTGCCCTGGGGCAAATGATTCAGGAGTGCTTCATAAGTCTCTTTTGTTGCCTGTGCAGCATTTCTTTTAATATCATGGGCATCTTTCCCTTCATCTTCTCCTGAAGAAAGAAATACGGACACGTTTTTGTTGACCGGAGCATTTTTTTTCACAAACTCAGCCCATTCCGGATACCAGAAGGAACCCGAAATTGAAACAACATGATCAAAAACATCTGTCTTATACAAAGTATATATCCCAAACAGCCCGCCAAGGGAGTGTCCCAATAATGCTGTCTTGGCAGGAGGTACATTGCCAAACAGTTCCTTATTAACGCTTGGAATGAGAACCTTCTCCAAATAATCCAGATATTCCTCTCCCTTGCCTCCGAAATCGGCAAAGCGTTCATGAAGCGCTTTGGCAGGCCAGGGTGTATACTGGGACAGCCGGTTCAAAGGCGGCACTCCGACTAAAAGAAAGGGGTATGATTTCTTTTCTTCCGGAATTTTTTCCAGTGCCTGGAAAATGAGGTCTGCATCCAGCGCATATACAACCGGACAACTGCTTGTTCCGGAAGAAAAGCCGGGTGGCACCAACAGTTCCAAGTCTCTCCCTGCTGCATGAATTGTTTCCATTTGTTCCACCTTAATTAGTTATAGAGGAAGTCTGAAAGTTCTTCCAACGTATCGAAGTTACGCACACCATAGTCCATAAAAGCATCATAGGGTATTTCAATGATCCTGTTATTTACGACAGCCGGTATTGATGCCAGTACTTCTTCATTTTTTATACTTTCTACAGCCTTTGCATCATTTTCCGCATTGCGGTCCGCGGTAATATAAATAATAACATCTGGATTTGCTTCTACAAGGTTTTCCAATGTTAGATTGGAACCGCCCTTATCCATGACATTTACACAATTTAATGCGGAAAGCATTCCATTTTGCAGTTTCGCATTTGCACCGAAAACCACAAATGTTCCTTCCTTATAAGTTGCCATAACCAACACACGAAACGTTTTGTCTCCAGCTGAAGCCGCAACCTTTTCTGAAACTGTGTTGAAACGCTTTGTCAGGTTTTCGGCATATGCATTTGCTTTATCCTGAACATCAAAAATTTCACCCAGGGCAGTTACGTCATCAATAATATTCTTCATGGAAACATCCGTGCTCATATCACTTGCTTTTTGTGCATAAACGTTGATCCCCAGCTCATTTAGTTCCGGAATGGAGCCAAAGGTACCCTCTGCAAACGTTGCGCTGCGTCCGATAATAACATCCGGCTGGGCTGCCGCAATTACCTCTTTGCTGATGGTCATCTTATCACCCAGAATGTCCAGTGAATCATACAGTTCTTTCCACTCCTCTCCCGGTGCATTGTCAATGGCTATTGTGCCCCCAATCTTGTCTGAAAGACCTAAGTTGTAAAGCAGTTCTATGGATGATGCATTGGCTGTAACAACTCTGTCCGGAGCCTTGTTATATGTCTGCCCTATGGTGACAAAGTCACTGCCTTTTGTTTCTACCGTAATCGGATACCCGGTATTCACGCTACCGCTTTGTGAAACTTCTGACGAAGGGGAGGACGTACTTTGTGGGGCAGCAGTAACCTGAGAGTTATCCCCCTTTGGACTGCATCCGCTTAAAATTGCTCCTAAAATCATAGTACCTGCTGTAAAAGCCGCCATGTTCTTTCTCATCCTGTTATTTTTCATTTCTTACTCCTTTTTTAATCAATCGGATATTCGCAATCCGCTTCGCTGCTTAATGAGGTTAAATTTGTCATGTTACACAAGCGGAAAATAGCTGATTGCCATTCCTGCCTGACTGTCCTCTGTTATCTTACAATCCACCCCATAAATCCGGCGTACCATTTCGCGGTCAATAATCTCTTTGGGTGATCCATAGGAATCAATCATCCCTTTGTTCAAAATGTAAATGGCATCGCAATATTGTGCTGCCAAAGATAAATCATGAAGGGCTGCCAAAACGTTAATACCTAAATTTTTGATAATACTTAAAATCTGCAGCTGATATGTAATATCCAGGTGATTTGTGGGCTCGTCCAAAATAAGAAGGGACGGCTGCTGTGCCAGCGCCCGCGCCAAAACAATCCGCTGCTTTTCTCCTCCTGACAAGGTGGCAAAACTTCGTTTTGCATAGCTTTCCATACCTACCTTTGCTAAAGAATCCGCCACAAGATCCCGGTCCTTCTGCTTCTCCCTTTCCAAGGCACCCAGGTGAGGGGAACGCCCCAGCATAACAATTTCTTCAACCGTTAAATCAAAATTTATATTGTTGAACTGCCCTACGACTGCCATTTCCCGGGCCAATGCTTTTGGCTTGTAGCTTTGCAATGGCTTATCATCCAGCATTACCACACCGTCAGATGCCTTTTGCATACGGTATACCGTTTTAAGCAGCGTGGATTTCCCACTGCCGTTAGGCCCTAAAACACCAATAAATTTTCCATTTTTAACCTCCAGGGATACTCCTTTTAAAATCTCATTTGCCGCTAAATGAACTTTTAAGTCCCGTACAGTAACATCCATTCTCAAACCTCACTAACCAAAACGGTAATGCCGTTTTATTAAAATATAGGCAAAAAACGGTGCGCCAATCATAGATGTTACAATTCCAATGGCAAGCTCCCCATTGGGTATTACAACTCTTGCCAGCGCATCCGCCCAAACCAGAAATATTCCGCCCAGCAAAACCGTAACAGGCAGCAGGCGGCGATGGTCCGCTCCCACTACAGCTCTTGCAATATGCGGAATCATAAGCCCCACAAAGCCGATCACACCACAGGCAGAGACCAATACGCCGGTTAAAAGAGCCGCCGCTGCCATATACAGCTTTCTGTAAAAGCTGAGATTTACGCCCAAGGTAGATGCCGCCTCATCACCGAGCAGCATGGTATTTAAAGTCCGGTACTGGCTGAGAAAAAACATGCAGCTGGCAGCCACAACGCAGCTGGGCAAAATAAGGTTATTCCAGCTTCCCCGGGTCAGGGATCCCATTGTCCAGAATTTTATGCTTAACATACCGTTTCCATCGCCGGCTACTGAAATAATAAAATTTGAAAAAGAGGTGCATATGGCATTAATAATAGTTCCGGAAAGAATCAGCTTGCCTGATGTGGCCTGTCCGCCCACAGAGGCCAGGAATAAAACCGCACCGGTAGCTCCCACTGCTCCCAAAAAAGCCAGCAGGGATACCGAAGATATGCTGCCGATGAACGGAATCGCGGTACCGATAAAAACCGCAATCGTAGCTCCCAGCGACGCTCCGGAAGATATCCCCAGAATATACGGCTCTGCCAGAGGATTTTGTACTGTTGCCTGCATGACTGATCCACACAGTGCAAGACCGGCACCTGCGGCAACACCAAGCAAAACTCTGGGAAAGCGGATTTTCCATATGATGGAAGCATTGGCGCTCTTTAAAATTTCACCTGTTCCCTGCCTTTCTATACCAAACAGGCGGTTCATAATGATGGCATATGTATCAGTAAGGGATATGTGTACCGCACCAAGCCCAAGAGCCAAAAATACTGACAGAATGAGGGCGGCACATAAAAGAGCAACAACCAGCCTGAAAGGAAATGACTTTTTATTATTTACGGAACTGAATTTTACCTTTTTCAAAACAGGCCTCCTACTTTTTGTTAGGCAAAACTAACTGCCAGGTTATTATACATAATTTTAGCCTTTGATACAATGGGGAATAATTTAATACCATGGACAATTATTAAAAAACGATACTATGTCAATCCGGACCAATGCTTTAAAAGAGAACAGCGGCCTTGGTTTATCCAAGACCGCCCTTTGGCTTTATTATGTCGTTTTTCATGTAATCTTCCAGATGTCACAGAAGCATTTTAAATTTCCCCTGCCTTGCAGCTTTCTGAATTGCCCATTAATCTATAAGTGAATATATCAGGATGCTTTCAACCTTTTTATCTTTTATATGAAAGCTCATCACATCCACATAATTAACCGGTTCATACCGGAAATCATCCTCTTGGTCACTCAATTCACCTCCCATTAAATTCCCTTCAGGATAAGCCTCTTTAAGCTTTTCAAAGCTATCTCCGACTTTGATATTTCTTACTGTAGGATATTGGGGGTCAGTGATTTCAATACGAAAGATAAATGACTTCTTATCTTCGGCCGCATCAATGGTTTTTATAACAAGACCAGGATATTGGTACTGTTTTTCTGTCAATCCGTTCAGCTGATCCATGTTTAAACCATCGTCCTCAGAATAAGTATGAGATTTAATCTCATCTGCCTTTCCCAGCATACTCTCAATTTTCTGATCATCTGCAATGTCTGAAATGGCAATGGTATTCTCTTTGTACACAAATGCCAGCTGTTTTAGAACAACATTTCCGCTCTTTTCAACCGTGCCTTCTTTTATTATTTCTTCGGAACCATCCGTTGAACTGTCCTCTACAGTCTCAGCCGATGTACCAGCCTGGGTTTCGCCAGCGGAATTAGTTGGTGTGTCGGTTGGCGTATCTGTTAATGCATTTCCTGGTGATTTACCACACCCTCCTAAAACCATTCCGCAAAATACAAAAGATATGGCCATTATAGCCATTTTTCTAAATACCTTCATTGTTATTCCTCCTTCAAATATTTTAAGTCTATTTATTTCTGTCTCAGTGTGATTATAAATGAAAGTTTTATTAGAGTAATAACAAACTTGTATCATTCTTGTAACATTATGCTAATGGAAGCAAAAGTGACACACTAGTCCCGACTCCAATCTCACTTTCTATTATTAACCGGCCTTTAAATTTCTCTACGATCTCTTTACAAAGAGATAGCCCCAGCCCAGAACCATTTGCAAAATTCGAATTTCCAGCCCTGTAAAATCTTTCCTGGACAAGGGAAAGGTCACTCTTATGAATGCCAATGCCCTGATCACTTATCTTTATAACTGCTGTATTTTGATCAATAGAAGTCTCTACTCTGATGTGTCCTCCTTTATCAGAGTATTTTATTGCATTATCCAGAATATTTGCAATTGCGTGTGTCATCAATATTTTATTAACGTTGGCCCAAGCTCCTTTTACCAAATCTGCTTTTATTGATATTTCTCTCTTTTCCGCTTTTGGCTTCATCTCCTCAATAACATGATAAGTTAATTCCGCTAAATCTTCCTTATCCGTGTTAAGCTCCGGTGCTGCATTATCAAATTTGGAAAGGGTCAAAAGCTCATTGATGAGCTTTGTAAGTCGTTCCGATTCATTTACCAGATGGAAGTATATCTTTTTTAAGTCTTTATCCTCATTTTCTCCCTCGTATAAATATTGAGAAAATCCCCGAATTGCGGCAAGGGGTGTCTTCAGCTCGTGAGAAACATTGGAAATAAACTGCTTTTGATACTGTATATAGTCGTTTAATTTAATACCCATCTGGTTTAATCCTGCTGCAAGCATCCCAAGCTCATCTTTTCTTTTTAATTCGACCGGATCAAATTGCTGCCTGGAAAACTTTTCCGTCGCTCCAAGAAGATATTTAATCGGCTTTGTTGTTTTACGGGCAATGTAAAAGCTTGAAAGAGTTATGAGAAAGATAAACCCACCTGCACCGATTATCAATACAAATCTAATCTTATCCATAATATCGTAAAAATAAGATATATCTTCTACTATCTCGAAAATATATGCATTTTGATAATATTTATCTTGAATAGGTATTGCAAAATAAATCAAACTCTTATTAGTGACTGTGTAAGAATAATTTCCTTTTAAGGCATTTTTAATATTATCTATAAAAATTTTAGGAGAGGAATGATACACGACAATTCCATCTTCAGCCAATCCTAAAAGCTTCAGATGATTATCATAGATTCTTACTTCTTTTCCTGAAGCCTTTAAGACTTCCAGTACAGCCTTTGCCACATGGGAAGCTTCCTCCTGATCAGTTGATTTTTCATACTTTGTCAGTATCTCTCTAAAAGACAGCTCACAAATATCTGCCTTTTCCATCATCTGTTTCTCTATTGTCACAAAGCTATAGTGATCAATGGCTTTATTAACCCAGATAATTATAATGGAAAAGGATAATATAGAGAAAAATAAAAAACTTAACAGAAGCCTGGTTGCATACTTCAATCAGTATCACCTCCAAACTGGTAACCGAATCCATAGATGGTCTTTACATATCTTGGATTCTCGGAATCGTCTTCCAGTTTCTTTCTTAGCCGCATAATTGTCATATCAACACTCCGGCTTTCACCTATATAATCGTACCCCCATATAATTTCCAGGAGTTCATCTCTGGTAAATGTTTTTTTAGGCCTTTTGGAAAGAGTTTCAAGGATTTTAAATTCCTTTGCTGTCAAAGAAACTTGATTTCCTCCGTTTATCACCCTCTTTGTTTCAAAATCAATCTCCAGATCACCACATATAACCGGATTCGTATTGCTGTTTGTGATCTGGTCACCGGGTTCATATCTTCTTAATACAACTTTGATTCTGGCTATGAGTTCTCTGTTGTCAAAAGGTTTTGTCAAATAATCTTCTGCTCCAAGCTCAAGGCCCAACACTTTATCAATTGTTTCATTTTTTGCAGATAACATGATTACGGGGATTGTGGATTTTTTTACTATTTCCCTGCAAAGATCATAACCGGAATAGTCTGGTAACATTAAGTCCAGCAAAACCAGATCCGGATGAAAAGAGTTGATCTCCATAAGTCCAATAGCACCGTTTTCAGCAGTTTTCACCTGATAATTTTCTCTCTTCAGCACCAATTCAATCAGATCTCTGATTGCAATCTCATCGTCAATTACGAGGATTTTTTTCAACTTAGAAGTTCTCCTTTTATAATTAATATTTTTATAATGCGTAATCAGGAACCACCTTTCTAAATATTACGCTTTTATTTTTCCTGTATTCATTTTGCATATTATGAACAACTCTACTATTTTTACTTTGAATCATTTTTTATTTGCATAATTAATTATACCATGGATGGCAGGTTCTTCAAAACCTGCTTTTTCGCTTTTAAGCATAAAAACGGAGCTGCTGCTCCGGTAGGTGATTCAGTCTACCTTTACAACAGCCCCTTTAGCAAAACAACTCGTCCCATGGCCGGTCATTGTTAAATGCCTTTTCTAGGATTCGCTCCAAAGCAGATAGATTTACGTCTTGCTGGCGATACATTCGAGCTTACGGCCCAGGATATTGCGGCAGCCGTAAAAAGAGCTATACAGCGGAAGAAATAAAGGCCTCTTTATAGATTCTTTGTCTTTAATTTTTACCAGCTGTCCGTCTCTGTTGAGTGAAAAACAGCCGCAGGCTTTTACGCCTGCGGCTTCTGATCTTAGCGGACATAGCCGGCTTCCCAATTCTTTCTGCGTGGCTTTTACATCCTCTGAGCAGCATCCAAGGCCAGGTCCGAGCGCACGCATTCATCAGAGAGCATGGTAAGCTGAACACTGAGCGGGCTGCCCTTCATCCGCTCTGCTGCGTAAGAAAGGCCGTTGGTGCGCTCGTCCAGAAGCGGATGGTCTATCTGGGCCGGATCTCCCAGCAAAATGACTTTAGTGCCCTTGCCCACACGTGTAACAATTCCTTTCACCTGCCGCGGAGTCAGATTTTGTGCCTCGTCAATGATAAGCCAGGTATCAGTGATGGAACGTCCCCGCATAAAGTTCATCGCCTCGGCTGAAATAATACCTGTCGTAAAAAGATAATCGATTCTGCTGTGCAGTTCCTTTTCATCCCAGCGGGATTCATGGGGACCGTGATCCAGAAGTATTTCAAGGTTATCCACGATAGGGCGAAGAAGTGGAGAAATTTTTTCCTGCTCACTTCCCGGAAGGAAACCTATGTCCTGATCAAATTGAGCATTGGGACGGCAGATGAGAAGCTTGCGGTATTCTTTCTGTGACTGCTCCACTGTTTTTTCCAATCCCACCCCCAGAGCGTAAAATGTCTTAGCCGTACCCGCAGGGCCTTTTACAATCACCAAGGGGGCCTCATCAGCGGGGAGCATCAAGGCTTCCTGCAAAAACTGCTGGCCCACGTTACGTGCTTTTACCCCGAACGGCCGGATATTCTTGTAAGCCAACGCGACAACTTTTCCCTTATGAAAGCGGCCCAGTACAGTCTTTTTTTCCGAAATATCCGAGCGGATCAGTACAAACTGATTTTCAATGAGTTTTACCGGGACCGTTGTTCCGTCATCATCCACGGTGTAAAGCAGCTCAGCCGGCACTCCTTTTTTCTTAAAGGAGGACAGGGCTTCATCGGGAGCATATACTTCCGCTCGCCCAGTGTACTGGCCCGAAGGAGCGGGAACCTGATCGGTAGTAAAGTCCTCCGCAGGAATCCCCATCATCTGTGCCTTGATCCGGACTACAATATCCCGGGTAACTAAAATGACAGATTCCCCTTGATTGCACAATCCCTTGCACACTTTCAGAATGCGGTTGTCCTGACTGCAGGGCTGCATTCCTTCGGGCAGCGGAACATCCACATGGTTTACCTCCAATCGCAGGAATCCACCTCCGGGAAGGGGAACTCCCTCGGTGAGGCTTCCGGAAAGGCGCAGATTTTCCAGCAACCGAATCGCCTGCCGGGCGTTGCTGCCCCGATCTCCGTCGGAGTTCTTCAGCCTGTCAAGCTCTTCCAGCACCGCCAGGGGAAGGACAACGTAGTTCTCTTCAAAGGATTCTAAGGCGTAAGGGGCCTGAATCAGCACATTGGTATCTAGCACATAAGTTTTTGGCATTGCACTCCTACTTTCTGCATATGTTGTATTTTTCACTTTAAGTAACAGGCTTTATACAATGATTACTGCGTTGCCTTTTTGCTGCTTGCATTGCTTTTTGGTTTTTGCAATGGTCTGGGAAAGGACTTCGGTCTCGGTGAAGTTATGGTCACGATTGGTAACGGCGGCAATAGACAGGGTCGAAATGGGGAAATTATCTGAAAAACCATTCCTGTCCTTGGAAACAATGTATCCCCTCTCCCAGTCGGAAGGAGAATAGAGGGACTCAATCTGGCCGGCAAAGGTGACAATGATATCACCGCACAGCTTTGGTAAACGCTCCATGTCCCGGGTGATAATCACAAAGTCGTCCCCGCCGATATGGCCCATGAAATCTTCCTCAGAACAGCAGAGCTTCATTGTCTGAGCCAGAGCCTTGAGCATACAGTCCCCGTATGCAAAACCATAGGCATCGTTGTAGGCCTTAAAGTTATCCAGATCCAGATAAACAATGGCATAGGGTTCCGTCTCCTGAATCAGCGCAAAGATGGTGCGCTGGATGGCATTGTTGCCGGGCAGACCTGTGAGGGGGCTGGCATCTGCCGCATTTCTTTCCCGTATGCTGATGGCGGCAATCAGCAGATCCCGGACAGTGACCACACCCAGATACCTCCCATGGTTTACCACGATTACAGCATCATAGACACTGGAAAAATCCCGCTCCATTGCCAGGGCTGCCACCTCGTCCACAGTCGCACAGCAGTCTACAGCCATAAAGTCCTGCCCCAGCAGCTCACCCACAGTCCGGCGGGAAGAAAGTGTGTATCCAAACTGTCCGCTGAAGCTCCCCAGCAGATAACTGCGGGTAAGGATGCCGTGAATGCGGCCTTCCCCATCCACCACACAAAGTTCCGTAAGCGAGGGGTCTGCTTTCATACGCTCGTAGATAGGAAGGGCATGCTCCTTTGGGGAGATTGGCGGTTTTCGCTGGCAGATGGATCCAACAGTATCAAATCCTAAGGGCAATGGGGCCGGAGCCTGTTTCTCCTTCCAAAGCCGGCGAATCAGAAGCTCCACCTCTCCGCGAAGGGTTGGGAACGCCTCATCGGGCCGGGCCAGAAAGTACCCCTGCCCGTAATCCACACCAAGATCGATGAGGACGGACAGCTCCTCCCGGGTTTCGATCCCTTCAGCAATGATCTGAATCCCTGCTTCCCGGCAGAACTTCACAATTCCCAGAACAACGGATCGTTTTCTCCTGTCCCTGTCGATGCCCCGGACAATGGACATGTCAATTTTTAAGTAATTGGGGGAAAAGACGCAGGCACGGGCAAGGCCGGAGTAACCGGAACCAAAATCATCGATGGCGATTTGAAAGCCCTGCTGCTGGTAATGGCCTAATGCCTCTGTAAAAACAGAGAGTGAGCTGACGGCATTCTTTTCCGTAATTTCAAAAATGATATCATCAGGGTTCAGTTTTAACTTCAAAAGTTTTTCACGGGTAAATCCGGCGATAAATCCTGGGTCATAGACGGTATTAGGATCCACATTGAGAAAAAGTCTCATCCCGGCAGGTTTGGTACGGGCACCTTTCAGAGCCTGGGTACGGCAGAGTTTTTCCAGTTCCCATAGTTTCCGGGTTTTTACCGCCAGTTCGAAAAGCTGCTCGATGTTTAAATAGCAGTCAGGAAGCGTTATGCGGCTCAGAGCCTCATAGCCCCAGATGAGGCCATCCTGGAAGGAAACAATAGGCTGGTAAACCGACCGAATGTGGCCTCCGTTTAGAATCTCAGACAGTATACTTGCAGGATTCATATGTACCTTCCTCCTTACGGCCACGGGGCAGATTCAAACCCTATTCGTTCGGACATTGCCACAGCCAGCCCATCTACGATAGCAGCAGGGGCTGACATGGAATGGTATTCCCTTTCCTCGCCCTGGTAAATATACAGCTGCACATCCGCTTTTTGCTCAGCAGGTGCATACAGTCTGCTGGTAAAGGCCAGCGTATGATAAGCGGCTTCTTTCTGATAATCGAGAATCATACGTCCCTCCCGGGAAACTTTAGATAAGTTAAACAGGATGACAAGGTCTCCTGCTGCGGCCTGTGCCAAACCCTCAAGCCCCTCGGAGCTGCCGGAGGGGAGGAGCATCACGGAAAGCCCCAGGCGGCGCAGGCGGAAAAACAGAAGCTGTCCCAGCGAGGAGGAGGCATTTTTCGCGTGGATGAAGATGCATTTTGCCTCCATAATCGCCCTAATTGCACGCTCAAATTCCGATACTTCCAGCTGCTCCAGGGTTTTCTGCAAGCAAAACTGCTGTCGCAAGAGCCAGTTTTGCAATATAAATCCCCTCTCCTGCATCAAGGCTGCAGCCATTTTCTGTGTCAGCCCATGTCCCGTACTTTGCTGCATGACTACATGCTTAAGCTCCTTAAAATCCTTACATCCCACATGCCGCGCAAAACGGGAAAGTGTGGCATCCGATATTCCCAGACAGGCAGACAGCTGCCCTATGGGCTTAAACAAAAATTCGTCGGTATGGCTGCTGATATATTCTACAATTTTTTGTTCTGCGCTGGTCAGTTCTTCCGGCAAGGCCGGAAATTGCAGCTGCATAAAGCCACCTCCTTATCCTATGGTTTGCCGAATGACCTGATACAGTCTAAAAACGGCGTCACAACTTTAAAATCATTTTTGTTTCACCTTCAGTATAATTGTACTATGTAAACTTATCCACCAATGTGCGGTAAAATGAAAGTAAACTTTCACTTAAAAATTCAGATGCTGAATGATAAAAGAGAAATGAAGAAAACCCCCTCACTGCCGGATTTGTGAGAGGGCGGAACGAATTTTTTGATGTTTTCATGTATTTTTAGATTTATATCAATGAAAGAAATTTCAAAAGAAACTAAACAGATCTATGCTGCAGGTTCAAACTGGCTGTTGTAAAGCTCCGCGTAGAAACCTCCCTTTTCCAGCAGTTCCTTATGACTGCCGCTTTCGATAATGTCCCCATCTTTCATGACCAGGATTAAGTCGGCGTTTTTGATGGTGGACAGGCGATGTGCGATGACAAAGGATGTGCGTCCTATCGTCAGCTTATCCATAGCCTCCTGAATCAGAATTTCGGTGCGTGTGTCTACGGAACTTGTTGCTTCATCCAGAATCAGCATGGGAGCATTTTGGATCATGGCTCTGGCAATGGTGACAAGCTGCTTTTGTCCCTGTGAAAGATTAGCCCTGTCATTCAGCAATGTGTCATACCCTTGAGGCAGAGTTCTGATAAAATGATGAAGTCCTACTGCCTTGCATGCAGCGATCACCTGTTCATCTGTCACCCCCGGCTTGCTGTAGATAATGTTTTCCTTGATGGTGCCTTCAAAAAGCCATGTATCCTGCAATACCATACAAAATTGCTCATGGACATTCTCTCTTGGCACCTGGCTGATTGGAATGCCATCCAGCAATATCTCTCCCCCATCCAGTTCATAAAAGCGCATGAGCAGATTGACCATTGTTGTTTTCCCTGCACCGGTCGGACCCACTATGGCTATTTTCTGTCCAGCTTTAATTTGAGCTGAAAAATCATTGATAATGGTTTTTTCCGGGGTATAACCAAACTTTACATGCCGGAATTCCACATCACCTTTCACGTTGATAAGGGTTTTTGCTTTTTGGCTCTCATCAGACAGCTCCTCTTCATCAAAGAACTCAAAGACGCGCTCACTGGCGGCCGCGGTTCTTTGCAGGTTCTGGAATGCCTGTGCAATTTGTGAAAGCGGTTGGGTAAACAAACGGATATACAGCATAAACGCAACGATCACACCAAAGCTGATGGTTCCGTTCATAGCCAGCACCGCACCTACCACACAGACAGCAACATATCCAAAGTTACCGATAAACGTCATAAGCGGCATCATCAATCCAGACATAAACTGGCTCTTCCAGCCGCTGTCATACAGGCTCTCGTTCACATTTTCAAAAAAACGTCCGGCCTCTTTCCCCCCGTTATAAGCCTTCACCACATTATGGCCGGAATAAACTTCTTCAATATGACCATTGGCTACACCCAGATCTTCTTGCTGCTGAACGAAATATTTCTGCGATTTTGCCATGATAACACCCATGATAATAAAACCAAAAACACTTGATCCCACAGCGGTCAACGCCATAATCCAGTTATTGTAGAACATCATAATTGCTGAGCCCACAAACATGGTGATGGATGTAACCAGATTTCCGATGCTTTGGTTCATGGTCTGGCCGATGGTATCCACGTCATTGGTCACCCTGCTGAGAATATCGCCATAGCTTACCCGGTCAAAATATTTCAAAGGCAGCTTATTGATTTTCTGTGATATACCGGTACGCATATTTCTGCTGATTTTTTGCGTTACCGTTGTCATCATAAAGCTTTGAATAAAGTTGAGGAGCGCTGAGCCTGCATAAAAAGCTACCAGCAGAAACCCAATGCTTTTTACCGCACCAAAATCGATTGCACCGGCGACCGGAACACCATTGATCATCGTTGGTAATCCTTTCATGATCTCGTTGGTCATTTCCTTCAATTTATCCGGACCGATAATTTGCAGCACTGTTCCGATTGCTGCCATAACAAGAGCGGCAACCACTGCAGGCATATAATTTTTACAATAGGCGATCAGTTTTCCCCATGTTCTTTTAAAATCTTTTGGCTTTTCGACAGCCCCCTGTCCCACAGGACCTCCGGCTACCGGCCTTCTGTTCGTTCTTTGTTCACTCATGACACAAGCTCCTCCTCACTTAACTGGCTCATGGCAATTTGCCTGTATACCTCACAGTTCTGCAGCAAATCCTTGTGTTTGCCTTTGCCCACAACCCTGCCTTCGTCCAGCACGATAATCTGATCGGCATCCATAATCGTGCCGATTCGCTGTGCCACAATCATACTGGTAACACCTGCGGTTTCCTTTTTCAGCACATTACGCAAAATCCGATCCGTCTTATAATCCAGTGCTGAAAAGGAATCATCAAATATATAAATTTCCGGCTTTCGACAGACAGCGCGGGCAATGGCAAGCCGCTGTTTCTGCCCGCCGGATACATTGTTACCGCCCTGGGCAATGTCTGCTTCATAACTGCCTTCCATGCGTTCAACAAAATCCGTACCCTGTGCAATTGCAACAGCTCTTTTGATTTCGTCTTCTGAAAAGCCATTGCCCCCATTATCTCCGTATGCCACATTGGAGGAAACCGAGCCCTTAAACAGAACCGCTTTCTGCGGCACATAACCAATTTTATTGTGCAGTGCCTCCTGTGTGTACTCCTTAATATCCACACCGTCAATCAGGATTTCTCCCTCTGTCGCATCAAAAAAGCGAGGCACAAGGTTGATCAGGGTTGATTTACCACTTCCTGTGGAACCGATGAAAGCAATCGTTTCCCCCTTCTTTACCGTAAAGCTCACATCCTCCAGCACGTAATCCGCTGCATCCGGATATTTAAAGCCCACATGTTTAAACGTAACCTCACCTTCCAGACCAGGTACTCCATTTGTCAGGCCTCCATCAAGGATTGTAGGTTCGGTGTCCAGCACTTCATTGATTCGCCTGGCGGAAACGCTGGCTCGCGGGAGCATAATAAAAATCATGACCAGCATCAAAAACGACATAACAACCTGCATCGCATAGCTGGAGAATACCACCATGTTAGAAAACAGCGTCAGTTTATCCGCCATCTGCGCCGCATGAATTAAATAGGCACCGATCCAATAGATGGAAAGGGACAGTCCGCTCATAATCATTGACATAATGGGCATCATAATTGCCATAGCACGGCCTGTATACAACTGGGTACCGGTTAATTCCTCATTGGCTTCCCGGAACTTCTTTTCTTGATAATCCTCGGCATTATAAGCTCTTACTACACGAAGTCCTGTGAGGTTTTCACGGGTAACCCGGTTCATATTATCTGTTAAAGCCTGCATTTTCTTAAATTTCGGCATCACAAAGATCATGATAATACCGATCATGACAACTAAAAGCGCAACTGCCGCTCCTGTGACAAGTGACCATTCATAGCCTTTACCCGCGATTTTGGTAATCGCCCAAACAGCCATAATCGGAGCTTTGATAATCAGCATTAACCCCATTGTAATCAACATCTGAATCTGTGTAATATCATTTGTAGAACGGGTGATCAGGCTGTCAGTGGAAAAGCGGTTGATTTCCTCCATGGAAAAGGACTCCACTTTATGAAAGAGCAGGCTGCGCAGACGTCTGGAAAATGCGGCGGCAATCCGTGCCGCAAAAAAGCCAACGATAACAGCGCCTGCCAAACTGCCCAGTGTGCAAAGAAGCATCTTACCCCCGGCAAGCCAAATATCGCTCATGGCACTACCAGGCGTTTGTACTAACATGGTTATCTCTGACATGTAATCCGGCGATTTTAAATCCAGCCATACCTGTACCACCACAAAAACCAAACTGATAAAAGCCATCAGCCATTCTTTGGGCTTGAGATATTTAAAAATTCTAATCATAGAAAAAAGCCTCCTTATTATTACTGTTCATATTGAACGCTGTTAGATATCCGTCCCTTAAATGCAGACCTGTTTGGTCTGCATTCTTATTTTACTATTCTTATTCCCCGTTTCCCATTATTCTATTCAAAAGGATCAGGTCTGGTGCTCTGGGCAATCTCAAAGAAACGCATGGAAAGGCGGACAAATTCCCTTGCGTCTTTTTCACCCATTTCAGTTAACACTTGAATCAAATGATTTTGCATTCGCTGAATGTTTGCACGAATCCGCTCACGGCCTTCTTCTGTTATTGTAACTAGAATAAAGCGCCGGTTCGTGGTGTCTATTTCACGGTGAATATGCCCCTTCTTTTCCAGGGTACGGAGGGCCGCAGAGATTCTGGCCGTACTGCTGCATAGCGCCTCACTTAATTCAGAAGGCGATGCAGGTGCTTCTTTCGTATAAAGATATCGTAAAATGAAAATTTCACCTTTTCCAGAACGATTATATTCATCCATGACTTTTCCACGGGACATCAGTTCACTCAATGAATCAACCAGTTCTTCTATACTGCTCAATCTATTCACCTCCAGCTTTCAAACGGGTATCAGCATTCACAACTAACACTGTTAATAGCTTATACTGTTTCATGTGCTTTGTCAAGAGAATTTTGTAATATAAATTTAATTGCTTGAGCAAAAAAAGCACGCCTTTTCCATCTAAGGAGACGTGCCTTTTAAATGCTCTTCTTCTATGGTTATTTCAAGCGGAGAATCAGATCCTCAATATTTACTTCTGTTTCAATCATCCCATTCTCTCTCATAAACTGTTCTGTTTTCTTCATTGATACAATATCATCATCCGTTATTTCCGTGTTAAAATCGTACATGGGAAACATTTCTTTCACGGCGTCAATGCTGAGTTCAGTTTCTTTTGCCGTAATGTCCAGGATTTCCTCCGGGTTATCTTTCATGTAATCCTGGATCTTATCCTGAGCCTCAAGAAATGTTTTTATTAAAAGAGGATTTTTTTCATAGAATTCGTTGCTGGTCGCGACTACGATAATGGCATCAACAAGTCCCTTGCCGCTGGTCACGATGCGGTAACCGTCCTTTTCCATATTATAAGCCACCGGGCCTGCCAGAAGAGCACAATCCACTGTACCGCCGGCAAGCGCTGCCTGTGCATCAGGAATCCCCATTGAAACAAATTCCACATCGCTTTCCGACATTCCCGCTGCTGCCAGATATGCAGCCAGTAGCTCATGCAGGATGGTTCCCTTGGGTCCCGCGATCTTTTTTCCCTTTAAATCCTGAGCGGTCTGTATCGTACTGTCCTTTCCAGTGAACAGCCGAAAAGCTTCCGGAGAGCGGCTGTAGGTGCTGATGATCTTTATATCCGCATCATTAGCTGCAGACAAAATAACGGAGGTGGCACCAACTGCATACAAAAACTGAATGTCGCCGGAAGCCAGCGCCTGTGTCTGCTCTGGACCGGTTGTTAAATTGGAGTATTCCACTTCAAGTCCATATTGGGAATAGACTTCATTGAAAATTCCTCTTTCCTTTTCCACAATAGACGGCACATTCAACGGAGATTTTACATAGGTGATACCGATCTTGCTTACGGTGAATTGAGGATCCGTTTCTGCTGCCGTTTCTGATTCCTCTTCCGTAGATTCTGCAGAGTTTGCCGGGGCTCCTGTTCCTGCCGGCTGTGTATTAGACGAACCGGCACAGGCCGTCAATACGGAAACGCCGATTAAGGCGGACATAAATATAGATAAAATACGCTTCAATTTCATATATCGCTCCTTTGTCATAATGTAGTTATAATATTTTTTTTAATTTCTATAAGATCCGAGGAAAGAAGATCTCTTGGATAGGTGTAGCCCGACAAAGAAATTTCCTGTTCCACACTTCCCTGCTTAAGAACCAGAATTTTCTGCCCGATTAAAAGAGCCTCATCAATGCTGTGGGTTACGAAAACAATGCTTTTTTTCTGCAGGGAATAAATACGTATCAATTCATCCTGCATGACAGTTCTGGTAAAATAATCCAATGCGGCAAAGGGCTCGTCCATCAGGATCAATTCCGGATTATAGGCCAGCGCACGGGCCAGGGATACCCTTTGCTGCATACCTCCGGAAAGCTGCATGGGACGGGCCTTTTCAAAACCTGTCAGTCCTACGGTATGGATCAGGGCCTGAATATCTGGTACGGATATGCGTCTTTGGGGCAGCCCGAACCCTATATTTTTCCAGACAGTAAGCCAGGGCATCAGGCGGGGTTCCTGAAAAACCATACCAATCTTGCCATGGTCCGGGATATCCAGGGTGCCGCTGTCGTAGGGCTCCAATCCGCCCAGAATCCGAAGAAGCGTAGTCTTGCCGCAGCCACTTCTTCCTAAAATCACCGTTATGCTCTCTTTCGGAAATTCTGCCGTCAGGTTATCCAGAACCTTCATGCGATTCTCTGCCACCTGATAACTTTTGCATAACTTCTCTATTTTAACTCCAGCTGTCATCCACACCTCCATGTAATATTCTGCGGATCGCCAGGGAAAGCAGACGGTCACACAGATAGCCCACAATACCTATCACAAAAATCCCCACAACCACCTTATCAGAACGGGACATCTGCTGAGCATCCAGAATCATATAACCCAGACCGCTGGAGGCCGCGATCATTTCTGCACCTATGATTGCGCGCCAGCTGTACCCCAGGCCCACTCTCATGCCCACAAGAATATCCGGAAGTGCATTGGGAAGCATGATTTTAAAAAAGACCTTCATTTTGGAAAATCCTAACGAATATCCTACTTCCAAAAGTTTGACATCACAGGCTGCAAGTCCTTTTTTAATATTCAGAAACATTGGGAAAAAGGAGGCAAGGACAATAATAATGGTCTTGGATGTCTCTCCGATGCCAAACCAGAGAATCAGCAGTGCGATCAGGCTTAACGGCGGAACATTACGCATAAATTCCACAAGGTGCTTATAAAACGGCGTGGTTGCAGGATACACTCCTGCCAGGACCCCAAGGAGGAGCGCCAGCACAAAAGCGATTATAAACCCGGTAAAAACCCGCAGAAGACTGACCGTAATATGCTGAAACAGCGAACCGTTCTGAATCATAGTCAGAAACGCCTGAAAAACCCGTTCGGGGCTAGGCAGAATATATTGACTCCATATTCCCATACCCGATACAGTCTGCCACAGCAGAAACAGTAGTCCAAGTGGCAAAGCTGCTTTCCACATTTTTCTCATAGTCTCTCCCTATACCCCGTCTCCATGATGACACCCTCTGGAACAGTACAGAAGCTCCACGATCCCTTTCTCGGACTTCCGGTTAATTGAGGAAAAGTAAAGATCGATTTTTTCCCTGTCATCCAACACGACCACCTGCTCCTCATGACCGCTAAAAAAGCCCGGAGGAATCGGACTATCAGCCAGTTTCTTTCCAAGTAACGGGATATTTTCTAAACGGGCAAATTCTTTCCACGTACAAAAACTTGTCTCTGGCAGTCCGATGCGGCTTCCCAAATCAGAAAGCGCCTTGCAGGGCGTGATGATCCATAAAGCTCCCTGACCGGACAGCCTTTTATGCAGTTCTCTGGCACAGTGTATAAGAATCGGCTCAATAGGTGGAAATTCCAGAAAATCCGGAGAATATACTTCTTTTATGTAGTCTACAGCCATGGGACATCGGACATCTGCGATACAGGTGCGGGCTCTGTCTAGGGCAGACCTGTATTTCCCCTTAACTGCAGCAATATGATCTTCCCGGCAGGACACCGGCTCATAACCTTTTTCCACCAAATACTTTTCCAGCGTTTCATTTACATACATTTTAGTTACCACAGGGTTTAACCAGATAAATTTGCGCACGACTCCTCCTTACTCCTTAGTTAGTTTTGCCTAACCGGTATTGTAAACGAGTTTTATGAATTTGTCAAGCCGGTATTCCCCCTCTCTTTGCGATTGAATATGTTACTGCTTTGATTTCATAATGATACAAATAAAGTGCGGCTCCAATCCTGGAAACGCACTCTATTTGTCATATTCACATATTTTGCAATTTAAGGAGTCATGATAAATGAAAAGTTCTTTAACTTTCTAAACAAGTTTCCAAGCCTATTCCATTGACTGATAATACTCCTGCATTACATAAAACGCTTTTTTCTTTCTATTCTTATCCATGTCCACCAGCCCTTTGCTGTTTTTCCCGCCCTGCATCGGGTTCTTGCGGATTGGTGATATAAAATCAAACAGTATCCACGGAAAAAATCCCTGCAGTCTGCCCATGGTGTATTCAATCTGCTTTCTGTATACTTTCTCCTGATGCTCCTCTGTGAAAAGCTCTTCCGCTCCTCCGTGATGCCCGGTCCTGGCTCCGGCGCCGGTCTCAGTAATTGCCAGCGGTTTGTTAATGACCGTGTTCTCCAGGATCCTGGCAACACCCTCGTAATCCCGGTAATACCATCCATAGTATTCATTAAACGAGACGATATCAACAAACGCGGCCAGTCGATCCTTCACTGACATGGTATCCAGATCCACGAGGCAGGCCGCGCTTACCGGACGTGATGGATCATATTCGTGGCAGGTATCAATCAGACGTTTCATGAAGCTCAGCCGTTCTTCTGTATCCGGATTTTCATTGCCCACGCTCCAGATAATCACACTGGCCCGGTTTTTATCACGTTTCATCAGCTCCAGCAGCTGATTCTGCGCATTCAGAAACGTTTCTTCGTTAGTAAAATCCACCGCCCAGTACACAGGAATCTCCTCCCATAGCAGCAAACCGTACCGGTCCGCCAGCTGTGACATTTTCTCACTGTGGGGATAATGGGCCAGACGCAAGGCATTGCATCCCATTTCCTTGGCGGTATGGATGATATCCATCTGCTCTTCTTCGCTCAAAGTCCGGCCGCCAGCCCGGCTCTCCTCATGGCAGCAAACACCTTTCAGAAAAATTTCCTGTCCGTTGAGCAGAATTTTCTTGCCCTGAGTCTTTATCTCCCTGAAACCGACCAGGTCTTCCACCCGGTCAGACCCGCAGACCGCTGCCACCGTGTACAGCCGAGGATTCTCAGGACTCCAAAGTTCCGGACGGGCCGAAGCGCGAAGAACGGCTTCCCCGTTCTCATCAGTGAAAACCGGCTCATCAATCCCCAGTTCCTCGATGAAAAACCGGCAGTTTTGTCCAGCCAATGCGCTGCTCAAAGTAATCTTCATTTCAATCTTCTCAAAGTTTGTATCCGGGACCAGGCTGCAGAAAAAGTCCTGAATAAACACCTGGGGCAGACGGAATAATTCCACGGAACGGGTGATGCCTCCATAATTGAACCAGTCGTAGTTCATGGATGGAATCTGATCCAGTTCCCTGCGGTTGTTCACCGTGATCATCAGCCGGTTCTCTCCCGCCAGTTCGTCGGTAAGTTCCGCGCAAAATGGTGTAAAACCACCCTGGTGTCTGGCCAGCAGGGTTCCGTTCAGCCAGATCCGGCACTCGTAATTAGCAGCCCCAACTCTTAAGAATACCCGTTCTCCCTCCTGCTCCTTTTCGTAAATAAAGGTTCTGAAATAGGCGGATTCACCCTCGTAATACCAGTATTGGTCGCGGATACAGTTCCAACATCCTGGCACTGACACCTTTTCTAAGTGAGAAAAGTCTAAATCCATGGGCACATATCTCCCCTGGTCATCCTTATCCAGGGCCGAAAACAGTTGTTTTCTGGTTATGGTCTGAAACACGTCAGGAGTGAACCCCCACTCTCCATCCAGCGATTCCCGACGGCGTTTATGGGTAAAGATAAAATCCCTGGCCGTGAGCAAAGAAATCCTGTTCTTCCTGTCAAAATCCAGATTCAGGATACTGTCATAATTCTGTTCCATCTTATTCATAATCATTCCTCTTTCTTCCCTCTGCATTCATCATTTTATCAATCAACCTTTTACGCTGCCTGCGGCAATCCCATCCATAACCTTTCGCTGAGTCACCAGGAACACCAAAACCACCGGAAGTGAAATCGTGGTGGATAAGGCTGCGGTCATGGACATATCAACACCCAGGTCAGAATTTAAGTTTACCAGCATTGCTGCCAGATTATAAGTGCTCATATCCTTGGACAGCATCAGCACCGGAAGCCATAATCCCCAGCTGGACAAAAAAGAAATTAGTGTGGCCGTAGTAAACACCGGGTACATGACCGGCACCACAATCCGGAAAAACAGCTGAAACTCCCCGGCCCCGTCCAGAGTTGCCGATTCGATCAGATCATAGGGCAGGGACTTAAAAAAGTTTTTAAACAGGAAAAACGGCAGGGCCGCGCCCCACGCGCCTGTGGACGAGGCAAAGATGATTCCCCAGAAGTTGCCGGTTCCGTACAGCTTTAGCTGCACCACGATCACATACAGCGGAATGAGCAGCAGCACCGCCGGATACATCAGGCCTAAGCTGAAAGATTTCTCAATCACAGAAAATGCCGGCAGATCAGCTCTCCGGTAGAGGGCATAACCACCCAGTGACGTGGCAAGCACCACCAGAAGCGTGCTCCCTCCGGCGATGATCACACTGTTTTTAAAGTAATGCCCAATGGGATTGCCCGACAAAGTCATGATCCCCTGCCATCCCGACAGCACCCAGCGTTTGGGTAACAGGGACAGAGGGTACTTAATGATTTCCTGGTTGGTCTTAAAAGATCCGAAAAGCATCCACAAAAAGGGATAAATCATTATAAATGAAATCAGGGCCAAAATCAGATAAACCAACAGGGTAACCACCTTATTTGCTTTCATTGAACCGCCTCCTTCCCCATGAGCCTGCAAATGTCAGGCCAATGATCAGCAGGAACAGGAACGTGGCAATAGCTGTCGCCATGCCGAAGTCCATTTTTTCGTATTTGCTGTATGCATAGTAGGACAGAAAATTGGTGGCATAATTGGGACCGCCGAACGTGATGATCCTGGACACCGTATAGGTTTTCATAAACTGAATCACAGCGTACACCAGATTCAGCATCAGCGCAGGGCGCAGGGAGGGCAGGGTGATGTAGCGATACATCTGCCAGCCATTGGCGCCGTCAGTGGTTGCCGCCTCATACATGCTCCTATCGATCAGCTGATAATTGGTTAGAAAAATAATAGTGTAAAGGCCCACATGCTTCCACAGCTCCACAAAGGCAAGTACCACGATTGCCAGTCCGCCGCTGGTCAGCCAGCTCTGAGGCGGAATTCCCAGCAGCTTAAGCAGGCTGTTCATCGCACCATTGCTGTTAAAGAACTGCTTCCACACGACCGCACTGACCACGTCCGGCGTGATAAACGGGATAAATACCGCCAGCTTAAAGAGCAGGCGCGCTGGAGAAGAAAGCCCATGATAGTTTAACAGCTGGGCCAGCGCCAATGCCGCCACAAGATTTAAGGGCACACAGATGACGGTAAACAACAGGGTCACCCTCAGGGAATCCCAGAAGTAGGAGTCCTGAAACAGCTTAAGATAATTGCCCAGCCCAACAAATTCCGGCTTCGTCAATACCGTATTGGTCTTAAAAAAAGAATAAAAGATACTGGATAACATGGGATAAACGCCAAAGACGACCGAGAGCAGGCCAAAAAGGCCGATAAACAGATACAGTATCCAGTATTTTTTTAACGCAGCCCCCCATTTCCAATGGGAGGCCAGATTGTTTCGTGATCTCATGAAACACCTCACTTGTTCTGCTCAATCACTCTGTTCAGATCCTCATGCAGCTTTTCTACCGCGGCTTTAATCTCTGCCTCATCCTTTGCCTGATAGGCGCCGGTCAGCCCCTTTTCGTAGGTTTCCAGCAGCTCGGGATAATACGTAAAGCTTCCAACATAAGAATCACTTGGATAGATGGGAATCGAGGAGTCAAAGAATATTTTCTGGTTCTTGCTCAGCTGATTCTGATCCACCACATCATAATCCATACAGGAACCCATGGTATCAAAGCTGGCCTTTTGAGCAGCCTCCGACAGACAGTAGGATAAGAATACCTTAGCAGCCTCTTTCTCCGGCGCGTTCTTCGGCATCGCCAGTCCCCGGACTCCGCCCAGGAAGAGTCCGCCCTTCCCGCTGTTGTCTAAGGACGGCCAAGTGGTCACCTCGTATTCTCCGACACCGCTGTCCGGCTGATCCCAGCCGGCCGCGTTCCAGTTACCGACCCGGAACATGCCCACGCTTCCGCTCTGGATCTTGGTATACATTGCGGAAAAATCCTCATTAATTGCATCCTTGTCCCAGATGGCATCGGGACCGGAGTAAAGGCCGATGAGCTGCTCAAAATACTTCGCGTTTTTCTGAATCTGGCTCTCTGGTACGCTGTTAATCCACACATCATTCTGTCCGTTTCCTCCGGTTATAAAGAGATTAAAGATCTGATCCGGACTGGTTCCCAGATGCAGGGTCCAACCGGCAATTCCAGCCAGCTGATACTCCTTGCCCAGGGCCACAAATTTTTCAAAGGTGTCAGGAACTTTCTCTGCCGTAACTTCCACACCGGGCACATCAGTCTTATATCCCAGTCCGTTTACCGAGCGGTTGATGGGGAACGCGATGATCTGTCCATTGGCAGAAATAACCTTTTTGTCCGCATCCGTTACCTTCTCCTGATTGGGTGCCGCAGCCAAAACATCGTCCAGTGCCTCAAAGCCGCCGTTGGACTGCTGATGGGTGACCAGCAGACGAGAGGCCTCATTAAAGATCAGATCCACTCCGCCATTGGTGGTTACCGCCTGGAGCGCCTTGGTGGTCAGTGTCGCGTTGTCAAAGGTAACCGCGTTGATGGAAAAGTTGGGATATTCCTTCTGCATCTCGGCTTCAGCGGCCTTGAAGAATGGCAGGCGGGAGTCGTTACCCTCATACCAGATGGTGATGGTGACCGGATCTAAAACGGCCGCCGCTGATGTGCCGGTATCCTGGTCAGCCCCAGACTTGGCCGGCGTTTCCCCTTTCGTGTCCGTTGATCCGGGCGGAGCTGAATTGCTGCCGCAGGCAGTAATCAGCATGGCCGTAATCAGTAGCATCGCTGTTGTACGTTTCCTCATTTCAAATTCCTCCCAATTTTCTTATTTCTTTCATTGCATCAATTAGTTCCATTCTATATATGCCACGAAAACCTTCGTGAATAGAATCAAAAGAAACCGTATCGCTCTCCGGTGACCAACGGCAGTGCAGGTCACAGCGAATATCCGTAATAGGGGGATAAGGGGAATGAAATCTGCCAATCATCATCCCCTGTTTACTTTCGATATGGTACAGATATACTGGCCGATACTCTTTTTCGTCCTGATACCCGTCACCGATTACCCATTCGCCGTCCGGCGAGTAGCTGCAGTGTATGTCTTTACGAAACAATGGAGAGTCATAGCGCTCTTCTTGCTGCGTTTCATCCTGCAGAATATATAAGCCGGCCCCATTACCCCAGCCGCCGTAGATCATCAGGCGGCCACCGATGCCCCAGTGATAATGGGACGCATATGCGTAAGGCCTTAAAGGATAGACATTACCGTGCAGATCGCTGGTTCCCAAGGCGGTTTTCCATTCTCCATCTGCCTCAGGAAACACTCTGACCAAGAACAGGAACCGGTCGGATTCCCGGTTAAAGGTGATGTGATTAATGACGATCTTTTTATTCGGAGACCATGGCTGGGGCAGGGCATCATTGATCTGCCGGTAGTTCAAGATCAGCTTTGACTGCCCTGTTTGCATATCAATCAGAAAGACTCCGTCCTGCCCGGGAATGTGCACCCCGGCCAATGGATCCTTTTGATTGCAGTATCCATAGCCTGGGCGGAAATCATAGATACGGCTCATGTTGACAGACAAGCCCCAGCGGCCGTCAGGAGAAACGTTTGTCACTGGACGATCAAGCCTGCGCTCAGCTCCGGTCTTGATATTCTTAATCATTCCCCGGTAATTGCCGTTCTCATATATGTTGTAGATGATTTCTTCATAATTTAAGGGGTTCCACTGCAGCATTGCGCCCTGCTGAAAATTCCAGGCAGTTGTTCGGGCCAGCTCTTTAAATTCCCCCGTCCCCATGTCCAGCACACCCAGACGGCAGACATCCTTAAGTTCGGGCAGGCGGTCCATGAAGGACACCTGATGGCAAAGATGCAGTTTTTTATATGGATGAAATGCAGGAATGTCGTAATAGCCGAAAAAGTATTGTTTCCCATCCTTGGGCGATAGTCTGGTGATCCTGACATTGGTTGCATCTAAAATACCTTTCATTGTATATTTCTCCTCTAAAATGATTATTTGTTATTGACATTTAATTTCTTTAATTTATTATAAATATAAGGCAATATCAGATGTTTTGCAATTCAAAAACGGACCACGTTTTTGTATATTCAGACCATTTATTTTTTACATAATTACTGCTTCTTTTTTGAAAGGAAAGATGTGAAGATGGAGAAACTCAGTATTGTGGGAACCATGATTGACTTGAAGCCGCCTCTGCGGCTGATTCATATGCTGGAGAGGCCGGCTGATTTTTCCCTGAGTCTGCACAGCCATAGCTTTTTTCATATTATCTTTGTCACTTCGGGGACATTGGATATAATGGTGAAAAATCAGACGTATTCCATACATGAAAATCAGGCGGTGATTCTGCCGCCTTATCTTCCCCATACGTTAAGTTCTAAAACGGGATATGCACAGATAGGTATTGATGTTGAGGATGAGCCGGAGCATTATGAGATGTGCGCGCTGTTGAAACAGACCTTTCCAACCGGCTTCCACATACAAAACCTGCATATCCGCTCTGACCGGTTTGACAAATTCGTGAAAGGCTCCCATGACTTGACAAGGCTTAACCTTCTGAAGCTCCAGAACCGGGCAGAATCCCTGGTACTGCTTTTTATTGAGGAAGTTTCCGAGTCCCCCAACAATAATTTTCGGGACAAGTTTCTTGATATGATCGCTCATGACGAAGAGCTGAACATGTCGCTGGCAGAGATGTGCAGATATTTGAATCTGAGCAAAACGCATCTGGAACGGCTGGTGAAAGAAGAATTTGGATGCAGTGCGGTGGAGTATTATAGTAAGCTAAGGCTGATGAGGGCTTGCTTTTTGCTGCAGAATTCGGACTTGTCCATGAGAGAGATCAGCGAACGGCTGGGATTTTACGATGAGAGCCATTTTACCCGGTTTTTTAAGAGGCATAATGGGATGACGCCGAAGAGGTATAGGAACAGTTCCAGAATTGTACATTGAAAAAGCCGCACAATACTGATGCAGCTAAAGAGAAAATCCTCCATATTCACAAAGCCAAAGCCCATAATAAAAAAACTGCTGCAGGCACAAACAAATCAGCCCGCAGCAGTTTACTCTATCGGGATTTACTCCCTTTATAAATAGTGAATACAGCCTTTGTATTCTTCAAAAATTCTCTTATTGATCTCATCTCCTCCATCCGCATTTGCACTGTGAAGGACAGGCGGCCTGATTCCTCTTTCAGCCAGAATTTCAGCAGTTCTGACGGAAATGCCATTGACAATGGAGGCTCCGATTACAGTGGAGGTGGCTCCTGCCTTTTCCCGAATTCCTTTGATTGAAACACAGCCGTCTCCAAACTCTCCACCATTGTCGATGCAGATGTCACACAGCTCAAAAAGCCGTTTTCTGCTGCCGTGGCGGGAAGTACTCTTCTCAGAATATGCCTTATTGGTAATTCCGATCACAGTCATATTCTTGGCTTTGGCTTCCAGGGCCATTTCCACAATTCCAGCATTTCTTCCTGAAACAGAATGAATGAGAATCACATCTCCATCTTTTGCACTGGACTCTTGAAGAAGAGCCTTTGACTGACCTTCCAGCCTTTCAAATCTGCTTGTGAGAGTAACCGGGCGGACATTGAGCATAAGAGAAGGATTAAACAAAGGGTTGATCACTGCCAGGCCGCCGGCACGGTAAAACATTTCTTCTGATAAAATAGCTCCATGGGAGCAGCCGAACACATAGATGGAACGCTTTTGCCGGATTGCATCCGCAAAGCACTTTGCAGCAGCTTCCATGGCCTCTCCCTGGCTTTCCAGTACGGAATCCAGAATCCGTTCAATATTTTTAAAATAAGTCTTAATACCGTTCATGAATCACCTTTCCTTTGCCTTTTCCACGAGAGAAACCATCCGGTCCAACACATATTCGATGACTTTACGGCCTTTCTCCTCTGTTGCATCCTTTGCGTTCCCCATGACAGCGGTCTGAGTAAATTCGCTCCACCGGATAGGCGTCACGTCTATGAGTTCAGGCACCAGAGGAGTTTCATTGACTGCTTTTGACATGTCCACATGATCCTTGCACAAATACAGCATATACGAGGTTTCAATTTCATCTGCATGGAAAAATCCACCGTGAAAGTTCCCTGCTCCCATCACTTCCCCCAGAATTTCTCCTGCACCGGGATAGGTGAAATACAGGATCTTAAAATTTGGTTTTTCTTTCAGTACCTTTCTGGCAGCTTCCTTTATGGCACCGTTATTTCCCAGATGAGTATTGATCATAACAGCCATACGGAAACCGTTTCGCTCTGTTTCCAACAGAATTTCACAGAGCAGCTGTGTCAACAGCTCATTGCTGATACTGATGGATCCTTTCATTTCTCCCAGACTCCAGACCTGGGTGTAATGAATCACAGGAAGGATCAGGGAAGGAACCCGCTCAGAAAGCTTTTCACATAGCCTTTCAGCGAGAAAGGAATCCGTGCCTATAGGCAGGTGGGGACCATGGATTTCCACAGCGCCTAATGGGAGCAGGGCGATATCATGGGTTGGAATTAAGTCTCTGACCGACATTCCATCCAGTTCATTCATTTTATTGCTCATTTTCCCCCCTCCTGTCGAAAGGTGAAGCATTCTTTTGGATTGTTTATCAGGAATTTATCTGCCAGAGCCCTTCCGTCTAAGCCTGCTGTATCTGCTTCCTCTATGAATCTGGGGACCCACTTGTCTAATATGAACTTTAAGCCGATTCCGTAGCTGTAATTTCTGTAATAGGATTTTCTGGCGAGATCATGGCTGATCAAAAGGTGATCTTCATACCCTCTTTTACACAGCTCCAAAATTACGTGAATCCTCGCAGACTCCGGTGCATATTTTATTTTCCCAAGTCCGTCAAAGCTTAAAAATCCTCCGTGGGACAAAATTTTCTCATAATAATATAAATCCAGGTTCCGGTCCATATGCCCAAAGGAAACGCGGCTGATATCCACCTTTTCCCTTTCCAGAATCTCAATCTGCTCCAGCGCCATGGTTCCTGCCTCTGTATGGAGATGAACAGGAGCCTTTGTCTCATGATGGGCTGCTGCTATAGCAACAATAGTCTTGACCTCTAAGGGATTTATGCTGTTATAGCCTGTACCGGTTTTTACCTGCCCTGCTTTGTAAGGCGTTCCTTCCAGCCCCACTTCAACTTCACGGATTACGTGATCCGTCAGCTGGTCAACGGTTGCCTGTTCCATCCACTCCTGGTAAGTATGATAATTTCCTACAATGGGAATTAAATGCTCCGGCAGCTTTGCATCCCATAAAAAGGACTTATTAAACCCTGCTGTTGCAATGATCTGAATATCCAGTTCTTTTGCCAGTTCTGCAACTCCGGAAATATTTCTTCCATAGTCAATGGCAGTAGCATCCACAATAGTACAGCCGCCTAAATCCTTAAAATCCTGCATATCCCCTTTTGTTTTTTCAGGATCATCAAGAAGCAGGTCATCTGCATTTTTCTCCTTCCAATAAGGCGGTACGCACAACAAATGTTCATGGGAATAAGTAACTCCCATTTCTTCCGGTGAAATATCACCGAAAATCGTTCTGACAAAATTCATGATAATTCCTCCTGTCTGTCCATGCATTTATACGGGAAAGCATAGCCGTAAGTTTAAAAAAAACTCCGGCTATACCATTAAAATCATATTCTTTTAGGGTGTGTCTGAAAATTGCTTGTTCCAAGATGTGCATTACACTTTGTGGGAGATTTGTTCCAGATGAAGGCGGCGTAGTGGGCTACGCCAACTGAATTTGGAGCAAATATGCCGCAAAGTGGAGCGCGCAGATTGGGGCAATGAGTTTTCAGACACTCCCTAGAATAAAAAGCCGGCAATGAACCGGATAATCGGCCCAATGATAAACATATCGGAATCAGCAGCCCACATTACCACATCGGGAACCGTCGATGGAGCCAGGAACGTAACCATGATATATTGACCAACTGCAATGACAGTTGCAGTAATCACACCTGCAAACAGCGCACCTCTGATTCCTCCTGTTTTATTTCCAAAGACTCCTGCTGTTCCTGCATGGAAGAAAATAGCAATCATAGTTGGAACAAACACATAGCCTACGGTATTTCCTAAAACCACAAGCCAGACTAAGCTTGCTACAAATGCTCCCAGGAATCCGATAATAACCGCATTTGGTGCATAAGGATAAACAATGGGACAATCAAGGGCAGGTACTGCACCTGGAACAACTTTCGTAGCAATTCCCTTAAAAGCAGGTACCATTTCACCAATAAACATGCGGACCCCGAAAAGCACCACAGCAATACCGCCTGCAAATTGTAAACTGGTTAATATGGAGTATATGATAAAGCTTGTATCTCCTGAGGTTGCAAGAATCTCTCCGGCACCCTCTGTCTGTTTCATCATAAGAAGAACGGTACCAATGATGAACAAAACTGCCATGGTAATTCCGGTAACAATATTTGAATCCCTTAAGAATCCCCATTTATCAGAGATAACCAGATCTTCCGTGCTCTTGTCCTTATTTCCCACAAATTTGCCGGCCACTGCACCTAAAAATGCAACAGAGGCTGATGTATGTCCCAGTGCCACACTGTCATTTCCCGTGATCTTTCTTAAGAAAGGCTGTGTCAAAGCAGGCTGTAATGTCCAATAAACGCCCAGTACAATTGATAAAAATACTATTACTGCAAATGTATTGGCATTGATATTCTGATCAAAAATGATTCCTGCAAAAATAAGAGAAGTCCAGAACATCATATGACCGGTTAAGTAGATATACTTAAATTTTGTGAAACGTGCCAGCAGCACATTGATCAGAAATCCGAATGTCATAGAAAGGGTAACAACGGTACCGAATTTCTTAACAAAGTCATTCTGCCCCATGTAAGTACCAAGACTCTGGGCTTCCAGTCCAAAAACCTCAGCCCACATAGGCTGAAAAACATTTAATGAAGAAACCACAATTCCCGAACCGATTCCTATAATCTGAAAACCAATAATCGCTTTAATCGTTCCCTGGACCGTCTGACTGAATGACTTCTTTTGGAGAATTAACCCCAACATAACGATAATTCCTAATAAAAAGCCGGCATTCCCGAAAATATTAGTTGCAATCCAATTCACAGCTGCCATAACGAAACCTCCTCCGTAGGTAGTTAGAAAACATTATTTTCCTTTAAAACTCTTTTAATTTCTTCTTTGTCTATAAAATTATCCAGAATAATTACTTTTCCCCGCGGATTCTGAAGGGACTGTGCAATTTCCTTTGTTGTAACAATGAAGTCACATGCTTCAGCGCTTGCTGCAGAAGCATCGCTGTGTTCCACTTCCGCTTTTACTCCCTCTGTCTGAAAAACCTCCTCAATATTCATCCGAAGTATGAGGGATGATCCCATTCCCAATCCGCAAACTGCTAATACTTTCATCATTTTCATCTCCTTTGCTTAATTATTGTTTAACACTGACATCACCTCATCAGTTGTTTTGCACTGATACAGTTTTTCTATCACACGTTCTTTGCCTAAAAGTCCGGCTATTTTCGTCATAAACTCAAGATGCTCATTGTCATTGCTGGTTGCAAGTGCCATAATCAGCTTCACAGGATCATTGCTGCTTCCAAAAGAAACCGGATTTTTAAGGGTAATTAAGGATATTCCGGATTGAATGACCCCCTCCTCCGGCCTTGCATGGGGCATGGCAAAACCAGGTGCAATGGCAAAATAAGGACCGTTCTTTTCGAAGTTTTTCAGCATTGCATCAATATACCCCTGCCTGATATACCCTTCTTGAAGGAGCACCTGTCCGGCTTTTACAATTCCTTCCTGTGCATCAGAGGCATCAAGCCTTAATGCAATACATTTTTCATTGATAATACTCATACAATTCACCTACTTTAATTTTTTTATATATTCCAATAGCTGGTTCGGCGTTTTCACCTCTTTTTTATAGTCCAGGAAGGACTGGTTTTCACTTAACTCCATGAGAGCTGTCAGTGCTGTTGTATACTCATTGCCTGCAACATTACAGAAGCTGATAACCGTATCAATCTTTTTCCCATTTTCAAATACCACCGGCTCTTTTAATGTAATCAGACTGAATGCGGTCTTTTTCACGTTATTTTTATTTCTGGCGTGAGGCAGGGCAATTCCGTTGCCAATGGTGATATAAGAACCGAATTCTTTGATATTATTGATCATATCCTCCACATAGGACGGTAAGACACAATCCGTCTCTACCAGAAGGCCGCCCGCAGCATAGATAGCTTCCTGCCAGTCATGATACGTCTGATTGACAAGGATCCTGGTTTCAGGCAGAAACTTCAGTAAAATCTCATACTTAGAATGTTCCAGGTCTCTGATTCCATATAATTCCTTTAAATTTTTTTCCAAACGGGAACGATTGGTTATCACTGCATTCTGTTCTATTAGCTGCATCAGAGCGGATAAATCATTGCCCCCGCGGACCATTCCAGCTTTTATCAAAGCTTCTGTATCCTGCTCCGTCAGCAGCGGATTCACCTCCACCACATTGCTGATTGTATTTATTTTTACAGGGACTGTTGATACGAACAAATCAATATTCTGGTTATCCACATAAGCATCCAGCTTATAATAAGGGATCACATCTTCGATCACCACATCAAACTTCTGCATAATTTTATTTTTCACCATCTGAGCGGTTCCATAGCCCAAGCCACAGATCAGAACAATCCTGCGTACTCTTTTCTTCTGTTTGCGGACCTGTGAAATAATATTTTCAAGCAGCAAAGTGAAATAGCCGATATCATCCTGTGAAAACTTCTTTTCCAGATAATTTTCAAGCCCTTCTAAACTGCTTTCAACATCATGAAACGCTTCTCTGTATTCTTCTTTTATGTCCTGAAGAATTGGATTCTGAATGTAAATATTTCGCCTTACTCTCTCCACTGCTGCGTAGAAATGGTTGTTGAGCATATCCAGCGCCTCGTTTAAGCTGTATTCATTTGATAATGACTGAAAGGACCGGTTGGTGTATTTTTGAAGTAAATCAGAAACAAGGCGATGGATCCAGATCATACTTCCAATTAACAGATACTGATCTTTTTCGTTGCTTTCTATGGAATAACCCTTGTTTAGAACAATGACAAATTTAAAAAATTCTTCACAGGGCAGTTTGATCTTTAAGTTTTTCTCACAGGAAATGCTGATGGCTTCTGCCAGCTTTCTCCCTTCCAATCCAACGTATTCTTCTGTATCTGCTGAAACGTAACACCCGTTTCCTGTTCTGTAAAATATCAGGATCAGATTCACCATGGCCAGTATATAGATTTCATCATTCTGAATAACCGGAAGATATTCCCATATGGAGGAAAATAAGGCCTCTGCTTTCTGTTCTGATTGAAACTGGTTAAAAACCGCTCCGATCCATTCTCTTAAATAAGGATTGCAGTTGCGAAGAGCAAGCCTCCTGTGTTTACTGTCCTGGTTTGAAAGAGCACAGTATTTATAAAGCAAATCCATAAGCGCTGAACGGATGACCGTTTCACTTCCCTTCAGCTCAATCCCCATTCTCTTATGGTTTACAAGCTCCAGACCATATTCCCCGCATTTTTCCTTGACAACTGCAAGGGATTTCTTTACCGTAGACTTACTCACAGCCAGATAGTCTGTAATTTCATCGATTGTGTAGTGTAAATCAGCCAAATACCGAAAGAAGATGGTTTCACTGCGGTCTTCCTTTGAAAGGTAATACAGTTCTTTTGTGATGTGATCCAGTGTAAACTTCATGGAAAGAGGGGGGTTTTTTAAATAACATCTTTTATTATCAAGTACGAAACAGGCCTGTTGAGAGTTTTCCTTCAGAAAACTATTGATTAAGTCGACAGCATATTTAAAAGAACGTTCCGTATATCCAAATCTCTCTATTAACTCTCTGTAAATAAACCCATCCTTCGATGAATTTACCAGATAAAGAAGTTCGATTTCCCGCTTTCCGATTTGAAACATAGCTAAACTCCATTCTTTTAATATCCACTAGTTTATTTTATAATATAGGATAGCAATTTTAATGTAAAGGTTATCCTTGGGCTGTGTTTTTTACAACAAATACCCTAAATAAAATATTGTATATTCTATATTTTTGACAATTCTGTCAAAAAATATTGCTGAATGCCAGAACCCTCTTTATCTGTCTTCGCTTCTCTGTTCATATTTAGCCTTATATAAAAATACTGCCGTCTTAATTTTTTACCTGTTTAGGAAAGAACAAAAGATTTCCTTTTGCTTCTGCCAAAAGTAGTTTTAAACTGAACCAGAAAATTCTTTATATCAATATTCCTAATGGCATCAGGATTTGAATGATCGCTGTTGCAGGGACATAACAATAGGCTTTGTAGTCATGGGAATCCGGATTGCCATGACCACTGACTGACTAGTGAGCGCTATCCTTTTCAACACTAGTATTCTCAATGCAAAGCAGTTCAGATATTCAAACCATAGTACATAACACTTGGGAGTGGTCAGCTAAAGATACAAAAAAACACCGTTTTTCAGGGAATTCCCATAAAAAGCGATGTTTTTTATTAAATGTTTACAATTCCTTTTTAGCCTGATAAATCAATAAATTATGCTATCGTATCGGTTAGATATAACATAATAACAACCCGAAAAATGTTTTTGTCATATGCCGAATTATCTTTCGAGGTTAAAATTTTATCTCCCCTCTTCTTTATGATACAGTTATAAGTATTAATAATCTTTATATATAATATAGATGTTTCCATTACCATATTTATGCTTAACATCTTTTCATCTGTTTTATCTGTTTCAACAATAGCATTTTCCAATAAGGTTCCAATAATTACACTTATGTCATAGGAAGAATCAAAAAAAACCTCAGGTATTTTTAAATTGATGTTAACATCAATTAATTTTTCCCTGGCATATCTTAAAAGATAATTTATATTGCTATCAATTTCTTTGTTTCCAGAAGAGGCTAACTCTTTTGGATTATCGACTAATTCACTCATATTTTCAAGATAGCTAAGAATATCTTTAGAATTACTGGCCTTTGCCATCGACATTAAATCCCTTATATGATATTTCATATCATGCTGCAAAGACCTTATCTCTTGCTGAGTTCTCATAATAAGTTCTAATTGGTTTGCATACATTATAGAGGTCTGAACTGCAATTTCTTTATCCATATTTTCTAGATAAGATTCTTCAACTGCACTATAGATATAAAACGTTATTATATTGATAATCAAAAGACCTGCACCTTCAATTACCCTGACATCATGCATAGGGCGGCGGGTGACTATTAAATAATGTATCATTACAATACTACATAGAGGAATGAGCAATAAAAACTTCCAATTCAGTGCATATTATTTTTTCATCATCACAGATTGCCACCTGTATAACACTTTGGGAAGTTTCCATTATTGTTTCCCCCTCCCTCTTTCTTTTTTATATTTTAATTTATTATTAATTATAAATCAACTCTTCTAACTAATTTTGACGTAATCATGCATACTATAGGTTAATAAAATACTATAGTTGCTTTATATATTATAGCAGATAAAATCTTTCTATGGTACGGGGTTAAAAATGAAAGAAATACTAAAGCAGATAGGAGAGCATATATTTATTCGTAGAAAGCAGTTTAATTTAAAACGAGAAGAATTCAGCTGAATAAGCTATGAGGCTTTCGCCTTTTCCCTGCCCAGTGCCTTATTCACAACAGAAAACCTGCGTTTGGCACGGAATCAGCCTCCCGCTATCATAAGATTCCCCCGTAAACCTGTATGCAAAACAAACCTTCCTGAATCCGGAAGCATTACCCTGCATGGAGTAAAAGTCATAGTCAATTCTCCTAACCTATATAAAAAGTTCACCATTCAAGTTTTTATATCAAGTGATAATAGTTTCATTAATTGTCTCGGAAATGGCATGTAATCGTGTTACTTCCATTACAACGCTTATAAAGGGTAATCATGTTATATTAGGACTCTGTATAACAAATAAAAGATCCCCTATGAAAATTATCATAGAAGATCTTTTGTTTATATGAAAATATTTATATTTTTTCTATTTCCAAACCATTTTAGGGGTTGTTTTCTCTGATAGAGATAATGCACGCTGGGGGCAATGATGGATACATCTGTAGCAGTTAATACAATTATTACTTTTCCATCTTGGAAAACCAGCCATATCTATTTCTATTGTCTTTTGGGGACAATTTACTATACATTTTTTGCATTGTATACACAAGTTTTTATGCAAACGTATTTTGACACATAGTCGTTGTCCCATCCATTTATTCGGATAATTCAAAATACTATATAATTTAAAGCGGGGAATTTGTAAGTCAACCTGCTTTAGATAATTAAATTTATTTGCGTCATATTTAATTTTATTCCAAAGCTTCTTTTCATGCCTAGAAAAAAATTTTATTAATGGCACCATCAAAATGGCATCAGTAGCTGAACAGCGATAACTGCTGCTCATAACAGAAACAATATTTTTAGTTTGGCATACCTTTGCCATTATCCTCAAGGTATTAGCAGAATAGAGCCCACATGTAGTAAATAAGAACGCAGGAACCGGTCTTTCTAATTTAGAAATTCCCTTTAAAAAATTCAATAATGGCAGTGCTGGACCTGAGTGGTATGTGGGCGCACCTATAATAATCTTACTATAATGATTTATATTAAAATTTCCTGGCAAACTCTCAATTGAATGTATTTCAACGCTATCTTTATTATCTAACTCTTCATATATAGCCTCAGCAACCATTTGAGTGTTTCCTACTCCAGAAAAATATAATATGCAAATTCCCCAACTCATCAATATGTTCTCCTCGTTTAAATCCAGTACCGTTTTATCAGTACATGCGTTTATTTTTTATTGTTTTCCCGTAATCTGTTGTATTATAAGTGTGTTAAAGTATGGTATATATCCACACCTAAATAAGGCAACTATTGTTAGTATATTGACAATAGCTTAGCATCACTATTACTTTTTGTCCAATACCTTCTGTTGCTTCTCTGATTCCATTGCCATTACACCAGATACATCATTAAATAAATCACTTCCTGTCAGCCTATAAAACCAAGCCCATAATGGTTGAAATTAGAATCAGGCTTTTCATCATTATCACCCAAATAAGTTCCATAATTCTTTCACTTGTGCAAGCTTTATTTTTTATATTGGATAACATCTATTCTTCATAAACTCCTATACCAGTAGCTACAGATTTATATAACCCCAACCTTTCTGATGCAATATTGAACTATTGAACTTTTCCTCATACCACTTTACCTTTTTTCCAATACACGTAGCCTGCCATAGATAACAAAATATCTATATTAACCAGTTTAAAGAAATGATTCACTACGGTGATCCTGCCTTTGGTGGAGCCATGTATTCCTGCCCTAGATGCGGCAACTTTAAATTTGTTGCTTTTTGCTACCACTCCCGCTGCTGTCCAACCTGTGGCAACATGTACTTCATCGGCAGGACCACTTCCACCTCCTTTAAGATCATTGATGTTACGAACCGCCACTGTGTTTTTACCATTGAAAGAGCATTCCGCCCTTTGCACGAATTATACAAAAAGGTTATGCAAAAATACAACTGTCATCCTCCTATTATGATGAAGTCCGCATTATGAGCGATGACGACCTATTGGACATGGACTATTTTACATAAATTTGATGACTTTAATGTAAAAAACAGGAAGGAACTCATATCACGTTCCTTCCTGTCTTTCTGCTTCTATCCTCCGATTCTGGATTCCAGCCCAATCTTCAACGCATATTGGTGATATTCCTCCAAATCTTCTTCATGAAGCATTTTTCCAGTCATCTGATAAACTCTTCCTAATTTCTCGTATTTCGCTTTTCCCAGTGTATGATAAGGAAGAAGATTTATGTTTTTAACTCCCAGCTGCCGTAAGTATAGCAAAGTCTCTTTTATTAATGCAGAGTCAAAGTTGAATCCAGGAATAATCGGCATACGCACAGTTAACTTATCCGGACACATTTTTACCAGATATATCAGGTTTTCTTTAATCTGTCTCCCATTTCCTCCTGTAACCCTTTTAAGTACTTCGTCATCCAGATGTTTAAAATCGTAGAGAAAATGGTCGATATAGGGTTCAGCAGCCTGCAAGGTTTTTAAAGAATAATTCCCCGTAGTTTCTACCGCCGTATTCAATCCCCTTTCTTTACTTGCTTTGAGAATGGCGATCAGCCCCTCCAGCTGTACAAAGGGCTCCCCTCCGCTGACCGTGATTCCCCCGCCGTCGGAATTATCATAGTAATCCTTATCTTTCATCACTTCTTCCATGATGAAATCCAGTTCCATATCTTTTCCATAAAACTCGATTGCATCCCGCATACAATTTTTCTCACAGGCCAGGCAATCGGTACATAAGTTCCTGTTATAATGGAACGCTCCGTTAGCATCAAAGGTAATAGCCTTAGTCCCACATCCCTTTTCGCATGAACGGCACCCGATACACTTCGACTCGTTGTATAACAGTTCCGGATAAGATGTCTGTGTCTCTGGATTGGCGCACCATGGACAGTACAGGGGGCAGCCTTTTAAGAAAACGGTGGTGCGGATTCCCGGCCCATCATGGGTGGCAAAGCGTTCAATATTGGTCACTCTAATCATACAATGCCCTGCTCAGCAATTCTTCCTGGATATCCTTTGTCAGATTCACAAAGACCGCACTGTAACCGGCCACCCGTACAATTAAATCCGGATAATTCTCTGGATTCCTTTGTGCCTCCTCAAGAACGCCATAGTCCACCACCGTTACCATGAGCTGGCATCCCCCTTTCTTAAAGTATGTATCAAACAGCATCTTAACTTTTTTTCTGTCTTTATTGAACATACGGGGTGTAAATTTGATATTCTGCACGCTTCCCCCATGATATTTTGCCTGGAACTTAGCCAGTGAATTCAAGCAGGCGGTAGGCCCGTTTTTAGCTGCTCCGCCCTGGGGATTATTAGCTGGATTCAAATAAACACCTGTTTTCCTTCCGTCCAGGCTGGCAAATGTCCCATGGCCCCAATCTGTATTAGTCTGGTTATTTGAAATAACGATCAGAAAATATCCCATGCCATAATCAATCCCCTTCTGGCGGATCCCTTTGGCTACAAATTCAAATAAATCATTTGCGAGATTATCGCATTCCGTTTTGTCATTGCCGTATTTATCCTGATCCAATAAATCTTTTCGAATCCTCTCATATCCTTCGAAATTGGCAAGCTGTGCCTGGTGCAATTCACTGAGACTGTATTTTTTATCCATATACACCAGCTTTTTAATCGCCCATAGGGAATCGCTGGAATTGATGTTTCCGTATGTTTCATTAGTTCCGCCAAGGATTTCTACTCCTCCGTCCAGCACTGCCTTCCCTCGATTGATACAATCATCCATCAAAACAGAAGTAAACAGAAAGGATACTTTTTCATTCATGATCTCATAAGAACGGTATTGAGCCTGTATACTTAAATCAAAGTAATAATTCAATAACTCCTTATATTTATCAAACAGCTCGTCAAAGGTTTTGAACTGGGAACATTCCGGAATCTCCACTGGTCCGCTTTTTCGTTTCCCATCCATAGGGTCTGTTCCGCCGTTTAAGGTGATATTTAAGATTTTTAACAGGTTTAATAAAATATTCGGCGTTCCTACACTCTTACCCTGAATGACAAATTCACCGCATCCAAATGGTACGTACTGTTCAGCGATTTCCCGATTCACACCCATGGAATACATAACTGCGGGGACATTCACATCATCATTATATAAAGTAGGGTAGGTAGCACCGCTTCCGATACAATCATAGGCCATATCCATAATGGATTCTGGAGTGTCTTTGCTAAAACGCAGGGTAAACTGGGGTTCCACATAACGTGTATCCTTGCACACCCTCATACAGATACGGGCAAATGTATCTGCTTCTTTCGGATGTTTCCGTCCTACACCGCCTACAATAATACGTCCGTTAACCGTGGTACGCCTGTTCTCAATCATCTTCCACAAGGATTTTAAATACCTGTAAGACTCTTCTTCGTCAATAACGCCATGATCCAGATCATGCTGCAAAAATGGTCCCAGCACGTCATCCAGCCGCCCATAGTTAATTACTCCGGCACAAAGGGCGTAGATCCAAAACAACTGCAAAGCCTGGTGGAACGTGCGTGGTTTATTCTTCTTAATATACCGCAAGTCATTTTCCATCAGTTCCAAATCCTTCAAACGGGTCTGGTCCGCACCGTTTCTTGCTTCTCTCACCAGCTCCATCTGGCGTTCCATTACCTCCTGTAAAAGACAAAGGCTTTCATAACTGCATTCCAGGAATTCATTTTGTTCTTTTAAACTGATCAGTTCCTTTAAGCCTTCCACTCCATATTCCATCAGCTTTTTATAATTCAACATCATTCCCGACAACCTGGCTGTTGCCATCAAAGGATAGGAGCAATCAATAAACCTTCCGACTGTATCCTCTGTCAATACCTCCTGACAGTAAATTGCTTTCGTATCATGATCCTGCCAGTAATTGTAAAGCGTATCAACCCTTGCTTTTTCCTCTTCGGTGGACAGCATTTCTTTAAACGCCCTCAGCTTATGGAATACGCAGTAATGGCCTACGCCTCCGATACTTGTTACACTGCCAAAGCCAATGGGCAAAAAATCAAGTCTGCCTGCCAGCAGATCATCACATTCAATCGAACGGAACAAAACCGGGTATATTGTTTTTAAGCAATTAATCTCTCTTCTCGCTTTATCCAGCCCCTCACCGTTCCTATGCGCCTCTGTATAGGCTTCCATAATAGACAACTGCTCCCGCGGTGTTTTTTCACATGGGATTGGGATTGACACCTCTACGTTCTGAGCGCCGTCAATGTTAATTTTCTTTTTCACTGCAGAGTCTCCTCCTCTATCTGATATTACTTGAAAATCACTTATGTTCCTTAGCTTTTTTCTTACTGCCCCGTTCTGTATTCCTATTCCGGTCCTGCACTTTTAGCGAAAAAGGGGGCGCTTAACTGCGTCCCCTCTTCTGCCAATATATCTTAACTGAGACAAACGGTAAAATTATCTGGTATCTCACCTGTGTCAGGGAGACGATTGACATACACGTTTGTAAAATCTTCCAGACTTGCCCATGAGAACATTGCCTTAATATGATACTTGGAGTCATCGATCAGAAGATGGTTGTTCTGGCTCTTCTTCATGATCTCCTTTTTCATCGTCCCAATCTCCATATCGAAAATGTAAACCTCGCCGCTTTCCGTATTAACCCCATTGGTACTGAAAAAAGCATGGTCAAAATTAAAATTCCGAATCATATCCACAGCCATGGATCCTGAACTCATATCATAATCCGGTGAAAAACGACCACCCAGCAGATAGATATCCCCCTTGTACGTAATGGGAATCTTCTTAATCAGGTAAATGCTTGAGGTTACAATCTTTACATGGTGCGCCAGCAGCTGCGGCAGTAAGTATACAGGGGTAGTGCCGGAGTCCACATAAACGCAGTCCCCGTCCTTTACATTTGTGACAGCCCGCCGGCAGACAAGCTCCTTTGCCTCCGCACACAGGCTCTCCTTGTTCACGGTAGGAACTTCGTTGAATACCGTCAGTGTAGAAGATACCTCTCTGCACATAGCTCCTCCCCGCTCCCTGCTGACCAGCCCCTGTTCCTCCAGTTCAATTAAATCCCGGGTTACCGTGGATTTTGACACATTTAACTGTTCCATCAGTTCCTTTATGGTTACAAAAGACTGTTCTTTTACGATACTCATGATATGATAAAGCCTTTGCTGTGATAGCATAACGTCACCTCCTTCGCCATTATCATATCAGAGGAGGAAATCATATGTCAATCTATCATTCTTTCGATCGATCTTAACCGATGTAATGGCTCCATTCCGGTTATCCTTGCCACAGTTGATGTACTTATCTTTGTTTTAATCTAAGACGCTTTAAAGTCATGCAGATAATTGCAGTTACCACAGTGCCTGCAGCCATACAGATCAGTCCCATAAACGGCTTGTTCACTGCTCCCAGGATCAGCACAATAGGACCGCCATGAGCAACAGAATCTGTAATGCCAAATAAAAATCCCATCGTACAGGCCACCACGGATCCAATCATATTGGCCGGAATGACGGCCAGCGGATCGCCCGCTGCAAACGGAATAGCTCCTTCGGAGATCCCTACCAAGCCCATGGCCAGAGCCGCCTTGCCGTTGGCAGTCTCCTCCGGCAAAAACAACTGGTGCTTACGGTCTAGAAATGTAGCCAGTGCCATACCTAACGGTGCAACAGGAATCGCCATAGCCTGTGCTCCCATAAACTGAGGCTGTCCTTCGGCAATTAAACCAACCGAGAACATGAATGCTACCTTGCCAAAGGGACCTCCCATGTCAAAGCCCTGCATCAGACCGATTGTAATGCCAAGTAAAATCATACTTCCGGCAGACATGCTTTCCAGCATGGCGTAAAGAGCCGTCATCAGGGATGAAATGGGTGCTCCGATAATAAATATAAATACAAATGCGATAAACAAAGATCCAATAATAGGAATAATCATGATCGGAACCAACGGCCTGATCATCTCCGGCCAACGAAGCTTCTTCATCCATCTTACAAAGTATCCGGTCAGAAAACCAGCCACAATTGCTCCAATAAAGCCAGTTCCGGCTGACGCTCCGTAAAAAGAACCGTTGTTGGCAATCCAGCCGCCAATCATGCCAGGAGCCAAAGCCGCCCTGTCACCGATAGCAAATGCTATGTAGCCGGCCAGAATCGGGATCATCAATGTAAATCCGGCGCTTCCCACTGCAGAAATCTGATTCCAGAAGCTGCCTTCAGGGATCACAAGCCCCTGGGGTGTTGGCTTTCCTCCCACTGCAAGCGCGACCGCAATCAGCAGACCACCGATTACCACAAACGGGATCATAAAGGAGACACCGTTCATCAACGCCTTGTATAACATCTTTCCACCAAGCGCACTGACTGGCTCTTCTGCCTTTCCGCTGGCCGCCTGCAGAACACGCTCTGTGGATCTCCCGCCAAAAATCGGGGCCTTTCCATCCAGAACCTTTCGGATCAGCTCTTTCGGATGGTCGATTCCTTCCTTCACAGTGGTGGTAATTACCTGTTTTCCACGGAAACGTTCCATGTCCGTCTCCTTGTCGCTGGCAATGATAATTCCTTCAGCTCTTTCAATCTCTTCCCTGGTGGGAACATTTTCTGTGCCAATGGAACCGTTTGTTTCCACCTTTATGGATACGCCCATCTCTTCAGCAGCTTTTGCCAATGCTTTCGCCGCCAGATACGTATGTGCTACACCTACCGTACAGCCGGTCACCCCGATTAAAAACCGTTCTGACCCTTTGTTCTCTGTCCGTACCTCTTCTGTACTTAGTGCCGCAAGAATATCTTCCGGCCGTTTTGCCTCCTTTAGATATTCCAGGCAATCGCAATCCAGCAAGCGGGAAGTAATACCGCTTAACAGTGTGATATGCGTGTCGTCCGCATTGTTTGGCATTGCGATGAGAAAGATGATATGGCTGGGCTGGCTCCCCTCTTCAAACCGGATGCCCCGTTTGGATATTCCGATTGCCACCGCCGGCCTCAGTACTGCATCGGATTTTCCGTGAGGCAAAGCCACTCCGTTCTCCAGATTAGTGGGCACCTGTGCCTCTCGTTCCAATACATTTTGAATATAGTTGGCTTTATTCTTCAGTACATGTTCCTTATAGAGAAGTTCCGCCAACTCCTCTATCGCCGCATTTTTATCCTCTGCCTGCATGTTAACTTTGATCAGCTTAGGCGAGAGAAACTTTGTTATATCCCCCATTTTGAATCCTCCTGATTATAATAATTTTCTGCGGTTTCGTATCTTTCTATGTATCATGTTCCGGCTCCACCCATTCAATACTGCTGTCCGTACCTCCTTTGCCCAATTTCAGGTGCCACTTCCCCGCCGTATTCAATGAATTAACTATAGCACTATTTTGATTCAATGTCAATCATTTTGATTTATATTGAATCATATTAGTTCTTTACGATTCACAGCAATATCTGGCAGCGGTGAAAGTAATGCATGTTTTTCAAATATCAAATGGCTGGCAACCGTAACGAATGCAGCTGCTTACGGTGTCCCCTTTCAGCCGGCACGGGCGTGATTATTGACTGGTGTATCAACGATTATTCCTGCGATCTGATGAAACAGGCAGAAAAGGATCTGCTGTTCGTTCCGGATAAACTGATAGCTCCTCTATCCGTCTATCACGGCATTATTCGGCACAGCACCTTTTGGCATGTGGCCGGCATCCTATAAAATAACTTAGGAGAGATTCTCTCTTTTTCCGCACAAAAATAGAGAACGGTCACCACGCCATTCTCTATTTTTACCTTGTAAGACTTAAGCAGTCCGCTCCCTTTCCGCCCCTGTCTTTGTACACGGCTTTCCTTTATCCCAGTGTAATAATCCTGGTCTCATAAGACTCAAGCATCTCTTCACATCTGCCATATTCCGTTTCAACCACAGTTTTCTGCGGACATGTACTATTATTGATGAGCACCAACTTTTTGTCTGCCGGGTACCATGCACATTCTGTTTCCGGATTATCCGTCAGGTAGTTCTGCTTCAAAGGCATGTTTTTTCCAAAAAGCATCAGATTTAAAAGCATTCTGGTATTCCGGGGATTCACCTGGAAACTGCTGAGATAGATTCCCCAACCGTTTCCTGTCTTGTGCATTGCAATGGTTGGCATCCCATCCGTTTCCGCCAGTACACGGGTATTACCATCGGTTAAGTAAAGCCCCTGGCGTCCCTTCACTCCCGCTTTTTCCGGAATCAGCCCTGCCACAGGTTTCACCTCATAGTCCCAACGGCCATGGCACACTCTTGCACCTGTGTCCTCATCAACACCCAGAATGTGGGCGAGACGGAAATATGTATCGTATCCTTCCACTGCCGATGGCTCGTTGACGCCAACCAGCACTCCTCCCTCAAATACAAAATGAGAAATGGCTTCTACCACCCGGCTGTCATCCCATGCTGCCCCGCCGCTCCATGCAGTTCCTGCCGCACCTGCATTAATTAATACATCCACTCCTTTTAATCCATTATTTCTTACATCTTCAAAACGAATGAATTTCACATGTACCGGAAGTCCGGACAGGGCCTCATTGATATGTATCAGATCATGCATATGCGTTTCATGAAAATGCCCTGACAACGTCCAGGAACGGAGCCGCCCCCAGGAATGGAGCACAGCGATATTAATCCCCAGCGTATACACCTCTCCTGCCTGATGGAATTCCTTAATGAGGCGGAATTCATTTGCTGCGCTTTCAATATATCGGCAGAAATCCGGATATCCTTCCACCAGATGAAGGTATCCTCCCAATCCGATCCGGTCGATCTTTTCCCGCAGCAGAGCCCGTCTCACCTGCACCCAGTATTTTTTAGCCTCCCCGGCTGGATCTCCGCCTTCACAAAACGTCGGCGCCCCGCCAAGCCCAACCGGGAACAAATAGGGATGCAGGCGCAGTTCGTGGGTCTCCACTTCAACACCTGCACACAGTCTGGCTTCATAACCGGAAAATACACATTTAATCAAACCATCAAATCCAAATTTCTGAAACTCATCACCGTAAGGTTCTGCGCCCACCCAGCTGTCATCGTAAAACACATAGGCTTTTTTCCCATAGCTATGCACCAATTCCACCAGCTCTTTGCCGAAAGCAACAACAAAGCGATTGATAAATGCCATGTAATCCCGCTGCTTTTCTCCCGGAGGCATATGCGTTACATGGAATTTTCCCTGATTGACAAAATCTTCTGCCGTCAATGCATAGCCGTATTCCTGTTCAAATTCTTCAAGCGCTTTCGGACTGACCGTAAAATCATAGGAACCCCAATCACTGAAAAGGCTGCGTTTCCGCTCATCCCGGCCCCATATCCAAACGAAGTTATAAAAGAGGGAAGTAAAGCGCACCACCGTTGTGGACGGATGAGTTTCACACCAGTTCTTCAGCCAACCGTAAAGATATTCCCTGGTCTCCGGATGTCTTGGATCTACTGGCATTAAATGCTCTTTCTCCCAGTGATTGGTCACATGGTTATACATAGATATCTCTTCCCAGATCCGGTAGGCCAGAAAACTAACCGTATACTTATGCCATGGAATCGCATTCCTCAGGATCACATTACCGGATTCCCGGGCATATTTCCATAACCCCCGGGGCACCGCCTGATTATCCGTCCGGTCAAAAACCTGCCAGTATTTCATGCCTTCCATGCTGTCATTAACTGCAAACTGATCCTCATAGAAATCTTCCATCAGGTGAAATACCAGAGATTCTCCGGCCGCCATCTTCCCTTCTGTCATCAGAAAGGTCTGCTGCAGCTGTTCCGGATGCTGCTTTGCCCATTCATTATGATCCCTGATGATACAGATCGTGGAATAAATGCCATAACCGGCATCTGTTATTTCTTCTGAAAGCACAGTACCATCACTATCCCGGATCACATCTGCGCCCCAACGCTGTGCTAACTCCAGTGTCAATTTTTCATATCCGGATTCCCCTGGCAGCGTAAAACTCCCGGTTCGTTTTTCCGTCATATCTGTCTCCTTTTACCTCTTTATTATTCTGCCGGTCCCATCAGGCACTGTCTCATAATGCCCCATCATTTCTGCTGTTGTCATAATCCAGTATGCCTGCGAAAAAAGCAAGTGCCAATCCTTGTCCCCAGCCTTGGATCCAGTCTCTTGATATATTCCGGTACCCGTCACGGTCTCTCATTACCGCAGTTCCGCCGGACACATGAAGAACTCTTCCATCTTCGCTGATCTCATTCACAATTCCGGCAATGGCTTTATTTATGTATTTGATATGAAGGGGATTCCCTTTCGCAATCATGGCAGCCGCAATTCCGCAAGATGCCGATACCTCCTCATAAGATTCTTCATCATCCAGTATGGTTCGCCAGAGTCCCCTGTCAGTCTGAAGAAGCTTCAATGCTGCCAACTGTTCATTCAAAGAACCTGCCACATCCATAAAGCGGGGATATAAGTAGCACTCAGGCAGACAAATGCCCACCTGGGACATGGTGTAGGAAGCCCATGCATTGGCTCTTCCCCAGTAAAATCCGGACATATGGTCTTTTTTGATATTGTTATATCCATGATACCACAGTCCGGCATCCGGATTTTGTAGATAACGGATGTGCCAGTAATATTGGTTCAGTGCGTCGTCGATCAGTGCATCCTCTTTAAGCTTCACCCCTACCCGCAATAAAAAGTATGCCGCCATAAAAAGGGTATCCGCCCAGCACTGCTCCGGAAAATCATTCCCCGCTGAGACCGTATGCTGAAGCACATTCTCACCAAAGCGCAGAGCTTCCTTTCGTAAATACTCTGCTTTACTCATTACCAGACTCCAATACCGTTCATCATTGGTCACTTCATACAAAGTTAATAAACAATGCCCCATGGCACATGTATTGACTGTCCAAACCTTGGGCACTCCCAATTCTATGAACTCATCAATTCTATCTTTCAACAGATTGATATATTCTTCATTTCCTGTCACTTCATATGCCTTGCAAATACCATAATAAGCAACTCCGCACGGCCAATCCCATGTCATATCCATACGCATGGTGCGCTTTACCATGCGATCTACAAGTACTTCTATCTTATCTTTCTCATACACCAGTCCAGCCATAGTTTCATCCTTTCTTTTGGGTCAATCGGATCATCGCGATCCGCGAACCTGTTTGATGGGGTTAAAAAGCTGCCGCAAATTTGCAGCAGCCTTTTTCCATTCTTCGTCTCATTTATTCCTTGCCAAACTATTTGATATAATCCCCGGCATCAATCAATGCCTGTTTCTCATCAAGAATTTCCTGATATCCGTTATCCAAATATTCCTTGCAGTATGCATCATACTTGGCCTCAAGTTCTTCCGGCTTGCAGGTAACCATATCAACGTAGAATTCCTGCCACATTGCTGTTAAATCGGCTTTGTATTCATTCGTAGCTTCAATACTTTTTGTAAAGATCGGACTGATGATCCCATATTCTTTAATTTCCTTGTCGTAATCATAAGCATTCTGAACCAGCTGCTCATAGCCTGCCGGAGCCAATGTCTTTAAGTTTGCCTTAAAATTCTTGGTTTCGTCACCATAATCAGCCACCTCGGCTACCAGGCACCAGTAATCTTTATTGTTATTGTTGGAAAGCTTAGACTCCCCTGCAAAATCTGGTACCGGAACTGCAATGCCTTCTTCATTCAGCGTATAATTTACCCCTTCCATGCCATTTTGCAGGAAGAATAAATTCTCCGGCTGAATCATCCAGTCCAGGAACATCCAGATTGCCGCCCGCTGCATATCACTGGCAGTGGAGTTAATTCCCATGACCATACCGTAAGGCGGATATTCATAATAATATGGCTGACTACCCGCAGGGGCTAAAGCCTTTGGAGACATAACAGAAACCTCCGCATTGGGATCGTTGGCTTTCAAGCTGCTGATCACATCCGTATTGGCTGCAATATAAAAGCTGTAAGTCCCCACATTACCAGCTACAAAATCTGCTTTCCACGCAGCGTCATCCGTATTTAAGTAGAATTCAGGATCTAAAATCCCCTCATTAAATTCTTTATTCATTGTTACCAGATAATCTTTGGTCGCCTGCCAGGTAAGAGGCGCTACATTCAGATCCAGATATAACGCCAGTTCATTCTTATCTGGATCAGACCCGATAAATGGATATTCATAGGTATAGCTCTTGTTGATCAGATAATCTCCGCGTGTCCCAAGACCGGCTTCCTTCCAGGCAGCCATAACTGCATCCAGTTCCTCTCTTGTCGTTGGCTTTTCCATACCCACCTTATTTAACCAATCCTGACGGATCAGGTGCACATAGTTGTAATAAATAGCATTTCTTCCTGCGAAAAAGAACGTGTTTTTCCCATCCAACTGTCCGTATTTTTTGATGGTATCACCTAATTTATCATAATAGGCCGGTGCATAGTACTGAATCTCATCCAGATTCAACTCCTGCATGGCACCTTCCCCATTGTAGTTTACTGCTTGCGGCATATCATAATGAAAGATGATATCCGGCGCATTGCCCGCAGCGATCATCTGCATATAATCTGTCACTTCATTCTGACGATTGATACCTACATAATTCAAAGTGACATTGTACTTATCCCCAAATTCCTTTTGGATCCATTTCGTATAATAATTATTTGCCGGATCCCAGCCCTCAAATCCACGGTCATAAACCGGAATTTTGATTGTCACATTCTCCGGGAAACCAGCAGAATAGTCCGTGAAGCTTCCAGCCTCAGAAACACCTCCCGCTTCCGTGGACGCAGTGGCGGCACCGCCCCCTGCCGTCGTTGCCGTCGTCTCCTCTTTTTTGCCTCCGCAGCCAGTTACCGCGCCTGCTGCCATGATGACAGCCGCACCAAAAGCTGCCAGCCTTTTACATGTCATTGCCCTCCTCATAATACTTCCTCCTTTTCATATTCTTGCTTTATCATCAGCCTTTGACTGCACCAATCATAGTCCCGCGCACAAAGTACTTCTGTACAAAAGGATAGATGCAGACAATCGGCAATGTTGCAAATATAATGCAGGATGCCTTAAGCACCTCCGGGTTCGTGATCTGTCCTGTAGCTACAACTCCTTCCGCCTTAAAGGATTCCGTGGCTGCCACAACCAGATAGTATAGTTTCAATTGTAAAGGTCTTAAATTCACCCTCTGCTTGATATAGAACAATGCATCGGAATAGGCATTCCAGCGTCCTACTGCATAAAAAAGTGCAATGGTGGCGATGATGGGCTTGGAAAGCGGAATCACGATTTTTGTCAGAATCTTAAAATGCCCGGCTCCATCAATAACCGCTGATTCTATCAAGCTTTCGGGAATGGATGACTGAAAATTATTCATCATAATTAAAAAGTTATACGCCGAAAATGACAACGGTAAAATCATACACCACCAGGTATCCAGCATTTTAAGATCATTCATCAGCAAATAATCGGGAATGGTGCCTGCTGTAAAATACATCGTAAACATAATCAGAAAGCTCATCACCTTACGGCCCTTTAATTCCTTTCTGGTCAGTGCATAGGCGGAACTGATGGTCAGCACCATGCCAATGACCGTAAAAGAAAGAGTCACTATGACCGATACATACAAGGAACGTACAATGGACACATCCTGAAATATCTTTTTATAAGCCGTAAAGTTAATCCCTTTGGGAATCAGAAATACCTTATTGGCTACGACGAATGCTTCATTACTGACCGATTTCGCAAAAATATGTATAAATGGAAGCACACAAGTAAGACTCACCAGGGTCAGAACCATATAAAACATAATGTCTATCGCCATATTCTTCGTCTTTGTATTGATCCATCTGCGGTCATGATTCTTTTTATTCAGACTCATACTTGATCCTCCTTTAGATCAGTCCATCTTCACCCAGCTTCTTTGCAACCCAGTCTGCCGCCAGCACCAGAATCAAACCGATCACCGACTGGAACAGCCCAAGTGCCGTCGCTTCACTGAACTTTCCGTCTCCAATTCCCCAACGATAGACCAGAACCGGAATGGTAGTCGTGTACTGTGTCGCCTTAGCATTACAGAGAGCAAAGATGCGCTCAAAGGAGCCTCCCATCAGCTTACCCATGTTCATAATAAGCAAGGTTACGATGGTACTCCGGATACATGGAATCGTCACATGTACACATTGCTTCCATCTTCCGGCCCCATCTACCCTGGCAGCTTCATAAAGTTCTGAATTTACACCAGTGATTGCCGCCAGATAAATGATCGTTCCCCAGCCCATGGACTGCCATACGCCAATCAGCACATAGCTGAACAGCCACCAGCCATTTCCCTGTAAAAACGGAACCGGACTGTGTCCTATATTCTGTATAAGAGCATTTACCACACCATTGCTTAAGGAAAACATGGAATATGCGATACCTCCGATAATAATCCAGGACAAGAAGTGAGGAAGGTATAATAGAGTCTGAGTTATCTTTTTAAAATATTTACTTTTGACTTCATTTAGGATCAACGCCAGGATAATCGGCATCGGAAATCCGAATAACAGATCCAGAACATTTAAAAGCAGGGTATTATAAACCGACTGTCCAAAATCCCTCTTTTTAAAAACTTTCCCGAAGATATCCAGTCCTACCCATTTACTTCCTGCATATCCTTTTGCCACCTTGTAGTCTTTAAACGCGATGGACAGTCCCGTATAAGGCAAAAACTTAAATACCAATATAAACAGCATGGGAAGTACCAGCAAAGCATACAACTGCCAGTCCCGTCTCAAGTACCAACCGATACTATGCTGTTTGTTCTGAGTATAAAGTACTGCGGCAGCAGGCGTCTTTGATCTTTTCATAGTCTGTCTCCATCCCCCTTTATTACTTTTTTACTTCCTGAATGTTTTACTTATGGATTCATTATATGAAAATCACAATCCCATTTCAAAGCGATCCCCTGCGAAAACTGCTCATTTTCAACCATTTATCGCTGGATATTCCGTACTATTTTATCTTTTTCGTTAACTATCTGTTACTTTCCCACTTTTTTTTGAACATTTTGTCAAACTTTCTTTTTATTATCAAAGATATAAATGGTTGAAAATTCAATTGGTTATATTATATAATCAAGGTATCACTAGGAAAAGACGGAGGAGTAACATGGCCAGACCTAAGAAATCTATCATTGAATACAGAGATTATCATTTACCGTCGCATTTTCCAGTCCTTTTGCTTACTGGGGAGCATTGGCGGATTTCTGATATTCCTTCCGGGCGCCTCCACATTCATAACTGCCTGGAGATCGGTTTCTGTGAATCAGACAGCGGTACAATGGAATTCGAGGACACCGCTTATCCTTTTCACGCAGGTGATGTTACAGTTGTTTCCTGCGACATCCCCCATACCACATACAGCACCACAGGCTTCACCAGTAAATGGTCCTACCTTTTTGTGAACTTAGCCGATTTATTATATCCACTCTTCTTAGGAACTGATATCCAGAACATAGATCTCCTGTCTTTTTCTGAGCATCACCTTAGTCTGATCATGAGCCGGGAGGAATATCCTATCATCTACTCCCTAATCATCAGAATTATTGACGAGATGAAGCAAAAAGAGGATGGGTACGAGCTTAGTGTCCGCGGCCTCTTCCTGGCGCTGGCTACTAACTTGATGAGAATTACATCCGCCATAAAAAACAGGGGCAATGACCAGCCCAAAAACGCCCTGGTCATTGCTCCTGCTCTGAATTATGTCCGTTACCACTATATGGATGACTTTCAAATGGAATATCTTGCAGCTTTATGCGGACTCAGTCCCACACATTTTCGAAGACTCTTTTCCTCTGTGATGCACACCAGCCCTCTGGAACATTTAAACAGCATACGCATCCGAAAAGCAGCGGATTTGCTGCGCATGACAGAAGACTCTGTGGTCAATATCTCTGAACGGGTAGGCTTCCATTCTGTCTCCAGTTTTAACCGCCACTTCTCAGAAATAATGAATACAACCCCAAGGGAATGGCGGCATCAAATGTCTATTTTAAAAGACCAGTCAATCTTAAAATATAATGGTTGGATGTATGCGGAACTGTTAAAAAGAAAAAATTAGAATCCACTGACTGATCTGCTCCTCCACCTCTGCCTCGTCGGTTCCTTCGATCACAAAGGTCAGCACTTCCCCTTGACCCGCCTTTAAATTCATCATGGAAAATACGTCTTTGCAGTCTCCGGCCAAGCGACCTTTCTGAATGAATACTCTGCTTTCATAGTCCCTGCATATTCCGGCCAGGCTGACGGCCACCCTGGCATGCAGCCCTCCTTCATGGAGAATTTTATGCTGAAATTGTCTCATACGCCCTCCTATTGAAAGCATTCAACGATTGTATCAATAAACTCCTCATAGGAATCACACTTCAGTATCCGGTCCGCATGAATGGTTTCCAGAAGCAGGACAACCAGATTATCAAAAACTTCATGAAAAACAGCCCTGTCTTCCCGGTTCACGGAAAACAGCAGGATGATCCGTACCATGTGCTCCCCCCATGGTATGGGCCTGTTTGACAGCATGACAAACATTCCCGTCTTATGGGCATCCATTTTCAGAGAATGGGGAACGGCAATATGTCCGAAAGATGTTGATGAGTGCTCTTCCCGCTCCAGCACCTGATCAATAAACCCCGGCTCCACATATTCTGCCTGCTCCATGCAATTCACCATAAAACTCAGGGCCTCCTTTTGATCCTTCACTTCCGGATTCTTACAAAAGAGCTCTTCGGAGGCGATCTGTATCAAAAGCTTCTTTAAATGCTGCTTTCTTTTTGTCATCTTCACCTTTTCGATCTTCTCCTTAATCCCCGCAATATCCCTGTCATTTAAAAAGGGCGAGACCAGCACCCACTCCTGAGTACCGGCTTCCTCTGCAGGAAGGGTGGAAATGACCAGATCCGGTATTTCCAGACCTTCTATTTCCCAAAGGTCAGTGACTACAGCCATTATGGCCAGTCTTTCCCCAAATTCCTCTTTAATGCGTTCCATGATGCGTTCCGAAAAATCATAATACTGGGGAAACAGCAAAATACACTTCAGCTGATCCCGCCCTTTGCCTCCTGTCGTTAAATTTCCTCCGATATGAAGGGCAATATAGGCGATCTCATCTTCCCCTACCCGGTATCCGGTCAATTCATGGAGCTTGTCTGCCAAACTGACCGCGCAGTCAAAAATCAGGGGGCAGGTATTCTTGATGTGCTCCGCCAGCGGATTCCTGGCTGAATAGTGATTTTTCAGCCTGGACAGCAAATTGCTGATATGAAGCGTAAACTTAATGGTAAAATCCTCATTCTCCACGTCAATGAGATAATTCTCCTTGAGATAGTCCAGAAGACGGCACACCACCTCATAGCACTCGGCTCCCACAGTTTCTATGAGCCCGCCCTGATTTAAGCTTCCGAAATCCACCTTCATGAAATGGCTGACCAGAATACCTGTCAGCTCCTCTCTTTCCAGCTTATTATAAACAATATCGTAAATTTCTTCGATCTGCCGGATGATGCTTTCTGACAATTCTTTTTCCCTTGTTCCGAATATCCTCTTTTCAGGAATATGTGTGATGAACGTGCGCTTTTTTCTGATCCGGTCCATGCTTATGACTACATCCATGATCAGATTGAGCATGGCATAATCATTGACAAAATAGCGGAACTTCTTACACTGCTTTAAAATGATTTCTCTCAGCACTTCCAGATCATAATCGGGAAATGCCTTCTGGACCACATTAAGGCTCAGCACATTCCGGCTGAATTCCTCATACAGCACGGAGCTTAACAGACGCCTTTTGTTCCGCTCCTTTCCCTCCACTGTGATCCTGCTTCCATCAGTATTAATATACAGCTCAAATTCCTTCAGCTTTTTCCGGACCCTGCTCATATCCTTTTTCACGGTTTCATAGCTTACAAACAGCTTTTCACCAATATCATATAGGTCCATTTCCCGGACCTCTTCCCCATCCTTTGCAAGAAGCTTAAGGATAATAAAGCCGATTCTCTCTCCAGGTGTTTCCGGAATGCGGATATTCTGCCCAAGCAAGGCGGCTTTTCCCCTCTCCTTATTAATCCGATATCCCTTTCTGCTTCCGTCAATCAGGCCGGGTTCAAAATAATTGATCTCACTTATATAGTTTTTGATGCTTCTTTCAGACATCTTTAAGACGGCTGAAAGCTGTTTTGCCGTAACCGGCTCATCTTCCTTTAATAAATTCCTGATTACGTCAAGTAACTTCCCTTTCATCATTCCTCCGCCTTTCCCTTTTCAGGTCCATTCAGAATCAGCACAGCCGCCAGGACACAGCAGATTCCGACCACTCCTGCCAAAGTGATTGGCTCTTTTAGAATCAAAAAGCCCAGTAAAGCCGCCACCACCGGTTCCACGGAGGCCAGTATGGAAACGCTGCTCGCTTCTATTTTCTCCAGTGCCCGGTTATAGCAGAAATAAGAGAAAATGTTGCAAAGAAGCGAAAACAGTACAAATATGATCAGGGTCTCAGGGTTAGCCCTGATGACCGCCGCCGCATTTTGGGGCTGTCCAATGAAGATTCCCGCCAGGGCTGCGGCCACAAAAGTATAATAAAGCACGGTCATGGAAGAATATCGTTTCAGAAGTATTCCTGCGGTTATGCTGTACATAGCATAACCAAAAGCCGCGCCAAGCCCCCAAAGAACCGTTTCCGTAGATATCCGCATCTGGCTCGAAAAAATCCCGGACACAAAGGCACAGCCTGTGATAGCCAGCAGGACGGACAGAAATCTTCTTTTGCACGGTTTTTCCTTAAATAAGGGGACGGATATCACTGAAACCAGAGCAGGCGACGTATACAAAAGTACCGCCGCCGTTGCCATGGAGGACTTGGAAATGGTCACGGCGTAGCAGATGTTAAAAAACAGCATGCAGCACACTCCTGTCACCAGAAACCAGACCACATCCTTGGGGGCAATGAGAAATGCTCCAGGGTTCTTCCAACAGAAAAACAGGGTAACAAGCAGGACAGAAACAACAAAACGGATCACCGTCAGCTGGATGGAAGAAAATCCATAACCGGACAACAGCTTAACAAAAAGGCCTATTGTTCCCCACAGGCTTCCTGCCGCCAGCGCCCAGAGCGCCGCTTTCTTTCTGCCTCCCATCATGCCTCCCATTCCAGCGATCTGCCGTTGCTGTGGATGACTTGTTTATACCAATAGAAACTGTCCTTGCGGTACCTGTTTTTGCTCCCTTTTCCCTCATCATCCTGATCCACATAAATGCAGCCGTACCTCTTTGACATCTCGGCGGATGAGCAGCTGACAATGTCTATGGGGGACCATAAGCAATATCCGATCAGGTTTACCCCATCCGCGATCGCCTCCTTCATCTGCTCCACGTGAGCTTTTAGGTAGGAGATCCGGTAGGAATCGTGAACGCTTCCGTCCGGATCCAGCCTGTCCCTGGCCCCAAGACCGTTTTCCGTAATAAAAAGAGGGATTCCAGGATACCGGTCGCTATAGGTATTTAAAGCGGTCCTCAGACCCAGGGGATCAATCTCCCAGCCCCATTCCGATTTTTCCAGATAAGGATTGCTGCTTTTATCCATGGCTTCAAATGAATTTTTCCTGGAATCATTGATTTTCGTATAATAATAACTAAACGACAGAAAATCCATGGGATATTGTTTCAGCAATTCCTCATCCCCGGGTTCCATCCGGAGCTTTATATTCTCATCCTCAAAATATCTCGCCGCATAGCCTGGATATTCTCCTCTTATCTGTACGTCGGAAAATAAAAACTGCATTTGGTTCTTTCTTAAATTGAATAAAACATCCTCCGGCCTGCAGGTGGCCGGATGGGCGATCTTGTCACTGACCATGGTCCCCACCAGAAGATCACCGGAATAGGACAATGCCGTCTTCTTTGCTATAGCGGATGCCACAAACTGGTGGTGAACGCCCTGATAAACAGCCTCCTTGAAGTTATCCGCCCGGTCCCCCAGGATCCCCAGGGAATTAAAGGTCAGAAGATTGATCTGGTTGAAGGTGATCCAGTATCTGACCTTTCCGTGATACCGCTTAAACAGCGTATCACAGTACCGCTCAAAGCATTCCACGGTCTTTCTGCCAAGCCAGCCGCCGTACGCCTTTACCAGGTGAATGGGCATCTCATAGTGGGAAATCGTCATAACCGGCTCCATCCCGCACTCCCGGATGGTATCGATCAGCTCATCATAATAGTCAAGCCCCTCCTGATTGGGGTAATTCTCATCGCCTCTGGGATATATTCTGCTCCAGTCAAAGGAAGTCCGAAAGCATTTCATTCCCATTTCCTTCATCAGCCTTAAATCCTCCCGGAACCGGTGATAGAAATCAATGCCATACTGCTTCGGGTAATACAGACCGGAATCTATTTTCAGGCAGTTCTCATCATTTCTGATTGCCGCATCCTCTCTTCTGTCGTCTCTCATTTCTTTTTTTATATATGGATGATAGTCCGCAATGGAAAAACCTTTTCCTCCCAGAAGGGAGGCACCGTCCGCCTGATTGGCGGCAATTGCCCCTCCCCAGAGGAAGCTGTCGGGAAATTCCCGGTTTACAGTTTTCATACTGCCAGCCCTCCGCCATGTTCCAGCTTCGAGATACGCATATCCATCTTTTCAAACATACTGCACAGTTTCTTTGCCAGATTCAATTCCGTATTGATGGTCATTACCGTATCCTGAGCATGGGTAAAAAGCATGGAATAGGCAAATTCTTTTCCTCCTGCCTCCGCCTGGATCACTTCAGTCTGGGCAATGTGCGCCTGGCGGATCTCAGCCTGGGCTTCTTTTAACCGTTCCTGAGCAGCACTGAACTGACTCTCCCCTATACAGTCAAGCGCCTCCATGATCAGGTTCCTTGCATCTCCTGCGCGAATAACGATCTGCATGGCAACCGCTGCAGTCTGTTCTCTTTGGTCATTATCCGTCTCGTTTAATATTTCATGTCTGTCTTCTGCTGTCATAGCGATTTCTCCTTTTAACCTTTTGCTTCCTCCTGTTTTTCCAGTTCAGACTGTCTCTTGTCGTAAAGTTTGAAAAACGGGAAAAATATAATAGTTGCCGCCAATAGATTGACTGCTGTCAGCACCAGGCCAGATAAACTGTGGTTAACCAGCCAGGAACTGATGAATACCGGACAATACCACAGATTGAAAACTTCTGCCGGAATTGCCACCAGTCCTGAGACCTGAGCCAGGTAGGTGATGACCGGAAGGACGATCGCGGTGATCCACATGGGTATCATCAGAAGCGGATTCCATGCTACACAGCCAAACACAACGGGTTCATTGATATTCAACAGGCTTGGTACAATGGAAGCCTTGCCCAGGGCCTTAAGCTGCTTTGACGCCGCAAAAAACAGCATAATGGACAATGGCAGGGTAGCTCCTCTTCCTCCAAGGCTCAGCCACGCATACGTCGCCTCATTGGTAAAGGGCTGTGTGGCTGCCATTCCCGAAGCCACCGCATCCGCGTTAGCTGTGATCGCCACAAGGCAGATGGGATTTAAGATTGGCTGGAATACCCAGCCGCTGATTCCCATGGAGTACAATATGGTGGGAATCAGATAAAGCAGGATCATTCCCGGCAGGGATTGGGCAATGCTGTTTAACGGTGAGAATAAGTTGACAATAAAGCTGTACATGTCAAAACGGCACTGAAGCACCACAAACCAACCGATCAGTACAACTGTCGCAATGGGGATCATGGAATCAAACCATTCCTTCACAAAATCCGGAACCACGGAATTTTTCTTGAAAAAGGTAAAGGAAGCAAACAGATTCATCACCGCCGCCGTGAACAGTCCTGCCACAATTGCCACGAACATGCCGCCCGCCCCAAAGCTTGTAAACTGATATATGTAACCCGCGTCCGTCACCTGCGGATTTACAATGATCATAAACAGCGCAATGCCGGTAAATCCGGCCGTCAGCTTCATCTTATTGTTTTTCTTTAATTCCAGAACATAATATGGAATCAGGAATACCATGAAAATCGAAATCAGTCCAAAGGTGTAATTTCTTAAATCCGTCAATACAGGAAGTGCCGGGATAAAATTTTTAATAACGTTGTAAATGGTGATCAGAGAACCCACCAAAACCATTGGCAGGGTCTTGATAATTGCCTTCTGCAGCGCGGAAAGCCATGCATTTCCAGTTAATTCTTCCATCTTCGGGGCCACAACATCCCCCATCCAGTTCATGAATTTTTCCATCATATGTTTATTCCCCCATCATATCCAGTGCTGTTTTCAAAACTGCTTCTCCATCCAGTGTGGCATAGTATTTCCGGTCAATAATGGCCGCCTTTACTTTATAACCGCTCACTTCTTCCTGGATCTCTTCAAATTTGTGTTTCAAATGCGGGCCGATAAGCAGAACTCCGACCCCTTCAATATTCTCAAGAATCTCCGTGTCACTGACGGCTCTGATTTCTACCTCCAGACCTTTTTTCTCAGCCGCCTTTCTCATCTTCTGTGCTATAAAGCCGCTGGAAGCACCGACTCCGCACGCAAGCAGAATATTCCTCATCCCTTTTTCCTCCTTTCTCTCTTTTTATGTCAGTATATATTCTTTTTCAATGGATCTCAAATATGCATTTTCCGCATTTCGGTGCAAAAAAATACCCTTCCATTATAAACAAAAAGACTTCTAATGCATCTATTCCGGCAAACGAACCTTAGAATAAATCCATTAAAAGTCTGATAACACTTATCTGGTACGCACTGCAAAGCAGTTGCGTTAACTTTATAAGTTAATATAAATCCTTTATGTTGCCTACTCCTAGACCACCGCATTTTGAGATTTACTCAAAAGTTTGCCTGAAATTCCCGGTTCCGTCATGGAATAAGGATCTAATATCTGTTCCAGATCCTCTTTGGAAAACAACTTTTCTTTTAAAATTAAATCTTTGACATATACCCCTGTATGTATGGCTTCTTTTGCATATGCAGACGCCTTATTGTATCCCACATATGGGCTGATGGCTGTAATGATGCCCACACTATTTTCAACCATGCTTCGGCAATGTTCCTCGTTGGCTGTTATTCCGGTAATACAGTTGTCAATCAAGGTACGTACTGCATAAGTCAACGTTTCGATTGACTGGAACAGATTATAAAATATAATCGGCTCAAAAGCGTTCAATTCTAATTGCCCGGCTTCTGTTGCCATGGTGATGGTCGTGTCGTTTCCAATGATATTAAAGGCTACCTGGTTGACAACCTCGGGAATTACAGGATTCACTTTTCCCGGCATAATCGAAGATCCCTGCTGCTTTGGCGGAAGATTAATCTCTCCTAATCCGGTTCTTGGGCCGGAAGACATCAACCGAAGATCATTTGCCATTTTGGAAAGATTTACCGCACAGGTTCTTACTGTACCTGACACAAATGTGTAGCCATCTAAGTTTTGTGTAGCATCGATTAAATCAAATGCCTGTATAAGATCCAGGCCGGAAACTAATGCCATGTTTTTCACGACCCTTTGCATATATTTTACATCAGCATTGAGGCCCGTACCAATTGCGGTACCGCCCATATTGAGGGCGCTCATTTCCTTTTTCGCATTTTCAAAACGGGCAATATCCCTTCTGATTGCCGTACTGTAAGCCCGAAACTCCTGCCCCAAACGAATCGGAACCGCATCCTGCAGCTGTGTCCGTCCCATCTTAATGACATGGTCAAACTCCTCCGCTTTTTGGGATAAAACATGATAGAGCCGTTCAAGCTCCACAGTGGCTTTATTCAGAAGCTTTAAAGTCGTCATTCGTCCGCAGGAAGGGAATACATCATTTGTAGACTGCCCATGATTCACGTGGTCATTGGGATTCACCAGAGTATAATCGCCTTTATTACCGCCCATCAGTTCAATCGCACGGTTGGCGATTACTTCGTTGGCATTCATGTTAAGTGATGTTCCTGCACCCCCCTGAATAGGATCTACAATAAACTGGTCATAAAATTTCCCCGACAGGATTTCATCGCAGGCACGCACAATGGCGTCTGCACATTTTTTATCCAGCTGCCCCACCTCGAAATTTGTGATTGCGGCAGCTTTTTTTATCTGCACAATACTGTTAATAATTTCTGGATGCATATTTAAACCGGTAATATAAAAGTTTTCTGCTGCCCGGAGTGTCTGAATTCCGTAATATGCATTAAGAGGAACCTCCTTGGTGCCTATGGAATCATATTCCTGCCTTGTCTCAACTACCGTTTCCTTATCCATTATCAATTACCTCTTTCATTCTATTTAAGCTTATGGCTTTCTCTAGACCTCATTATATAGTCGCCGTTTTCCAAAAACAAATATAAATATGAATATGAGAATCATAAATAAAAATTAATAACCCGTGTTACTACTTGCTTATTAATAAATCACGCAGTATATTAAACACATATAAATATATTTACTGACAATATAAATTTTTATTTATGGGATATAGGAGGCAGATATGTTTTCCAATAAAGAGTATGTTTATGAAGTTTATAAAGCTAAAAGTTTCTCCAAGGCAGCTGAAAAATTATTTATCACCCAGCCGTCATTAAGCCTGACAATAAAAAAAGTCGAAACACAAATTGGCTCTCAATTATTTGATCGCAGTACGACGCCCATACGATTAACTGATTGTGGTGAGGAATATATACGATGTGTCGAGAAAATAATGGATATAGAAAATGGCTTTGAAACTTATTTAAGTGATTTAAGTGACTTGAAATCAGGTACTTTGGCAATTGGGGCCAGTAATTTCTTTGCTTCTTATATTCTTCCTCCGATCATTACAAAATTCAAGTCAAAATATCCGCGGGTAGCTGTTAATTTGATCGAAGCTAATACCGTACATCTGGAAAAATATCTTCATGCCGGTGAATTAGATCTGATTATAGATAATTATCCGTTTAATGAAGCTATCTACCAAAAGCACTTTTTTTATCAGGAACAAATGATACTGGCGGTTCCAGTGAAATTCCATTACAACAAGAATGCAAAAAAATACTGCCTGACTACAGAAGATATTGTAAATAACAGGCATTTACATTCATCTATTCCTGCAGTCCCTTTGGATAAATTTGAAGACGCCCCGTTTATACTGCTGCGATTCGGAAATGATACACGTACCAGAGCGGACAGAATATTTGAAGAACACGGGATCAAACCCAATATCGTACTGGAATTGGATCAATTGGCGACCGCATACCACACTGCCTGCAACGGTATGGGAATAACATTGATCAGTGATACACTGGTAAAAGAAACCTTACCAGATCCCCGTGTCATATATTATAAAATCGACAGCGTACATACGGTGAGAAACATTTACTTTTATCATAAAACCAGCAAATATATTACAAGGGCAATGAAAGAGTTCTTAAATTCAATGCAAAAGTAAATTTTATATTTCATACGGAGGGTTCAATATAACGGAGGCTGAGCCTACACGTCTGCCTTTATCTTTCGGAACTCTGATGCCAAATAAAAACTTTATCAGGGATACCGTATATTGAACCCAGTCCCTGTCCTTAAATTGCATGCAATTATATCATTATGTAGAATTTCGCACATTATAAGGGATCAATAATAACGCCTGATTAAATCAATTTTAACCATTTATATCAGTCATTATAAAATACCTTCTTTTCTGCATCAATAAACCAACTTATCATTTTACGATACAAAGCTTCTATCATATCTGGATTTGTTCCAAGCTCTGACGCTTTTGTACGAACCTTAGAGATAACTGCTTCAACACGGTCAGGAGCGTTTACCTCATCTTCACTTTTCTTAAAGGCAGAAGCCTGAATAACGTATGTTTGCCTCTCATATATAAGCCTGACTATCTCATTATCAATTCTATCAACGTTTTTTCTAACCTCATCCAAACCACTGCATTCCATTGCAGCAGGGCTTCTGCTTTTACCTGCTTCTTGTTTTTGTTCATATTCTTCATAATCTCCAATAAATTCAGGACTATAAATTATGTCATCTATTGCTTTTGAAATAAATTCTTTGTTGCTCAATCCGAATGAAGTGATAGCCGACCTTATCGCTCTTTCAATCAAGCTGCTTTTTGTATTATGAATTTGTGCAATCTGATCATATATTTTCATGATCCCAATTGCATGAGTGCGCTCAGCTCCTAACATGATTGCTTCAACCAAATATTTGTAGCCAGCGTAGGTATGTTTGACTCCCATGTTATCTAAATATTCATTTATTGCCATCGTAGTTATAACCATTCACAATCCCTCTTCTTAAAATTTGAGACTCCACATTCGATGAATCTCATACCGAATGATCTTACTCTAGTTATTTTAAAATAATAATATATCCGCTTACATAATATAATCATTATGTTCTAAAAAAGACTTTTGGAGTATTAAATTGAGTAACCGGTCCTCATCATTTCATAATAAGGCTTAATTACAGGGTAAGGGAACGGACTAAACCAGCCGGCATCAGCAATTTTAATTGCTTTCCTCCAAACAACGTTTAAGCTGTTTAACTATAAACCCGCAGCAATTCTGTTGCTGCAGAAGATGAAAAATTTCTAATGCGTTTCTCCAGCTTCATAAGACTTTTTTCAATGTAATCCGTTTTGATGCCGGGCGGTGCATAAACTAGAAAAAGAACTTCCTTTGTAGATTCGGTAGCAACCCGGATTTGAAATGCAGGTCTTTTCTCCCTTTTAGTACGGATTCCAATTGTGGTAACAGATGATAGCTGCTGCCGAATTTCTTATAATAGGCAACATGCGCCCCCACAGGATAAAGGTCTTTTAAAGCTTTTTTGTCTAAACTTCCATACTTTTTGCATAATCCATCCATAGCCTCCGCCAGTTCCGGTTCATTGCATGAGCCATAATAGGAAACACCACGCATAACAAAAAAATCCTCCATACCACTATAAAATTATCTCTCCACCACTTCGTTCTTTGGCGATAGACGACCTTTCCATTACCTGATGAGGCATCAATCACCTTGCCATTTCCCAGAAGGCAGATACCCAAACTCGCTCAGCAGGCTCTGCACTCTTTCAACACTTTCACCTTCTTCACCAATAATCAGGCCTTCGTACTGCACGCGCTTCGTTACAGTGTTCTCAGGTTTCTTTGAAATTTCAGTTCCTTTCAGATTCCTTACTCTGTTTCATTTGCTGCGATTCCGGGCCCTACCGGCTTTTTTTCCGTCTCTGTTGGTGTTGGGAGTGGATTTTGCGTTCCATTGCTGTCACTATGTTCAGGAGCCTGGCTTTCCTGTATTGTCTCTGCAGCACTCTCATCGGGTGAAACCGTCTCAGCGGCGCCAGCAGACTCCACTGGCGGTTCTGTTGTATGAGGTGCTTCTGTTTCAGCAGGAATCACAATTCCGGAAGTATTCCTCTTTACAACACCAGCCTTTCCTCGATAGGTACTGGTATGGAAATAGTCTTCTTTGATTACCTTTCCATCCTTTGATGTAACCAGATAGGTCTTCCAGGTGCTGCCCTTCACTCCTTCTGTTGTTTCTACCTCCTGCCCAGGCTGCAGAGTCTGGTCTTCCTCATACTTTGGAGCAGGCGGGTCATAATCTTTCGTCTTCTCGGACCGCATGGACACCTTAACTCCATCCTCCAGAATCGGCATGCCAATAATTGAAACCGTCAGTTTTTTATCTTCAAAAACAGCGCGGATTGCAACAGATGTGTTTTGTTTGTTTACAAACCGCAAGTCCGGCCCGCTGTAACCATCGTAGCTGACCATGGAATCTTCGCCTGGAGTTACATAGGAAGGTTCAAAGCTATGAGGATTACGCTCTGTTGTTTTGATACCTGAAAAGATAATTGCGTTATATAACGTAGAGGAAACCTGGCAGACACCTCCGCCAGGCTCTTCAACAAATTCTCCGTTTCGATAAGCACCGGCCGGTTTATACCCACGTTCAATGGTACGGTTACCTGTCGTCTTATTAAATGAAAACTCCTCTCCAGGGAAAATCACCAATCCATTTAAAGCATTTATTGCTAATAGGATATTATTGTTTCGATTCTGGTTACTGGTAGCCACCGTGGAAAATGTTCCGATTACTTTATATTCTTTTTTTGCCCCGGCTGCCGAAAGCTCAGGAGCCTTTTTACTATGGTCCACAAGAATGATTTCTTCAAATTTTTTATTCTTCACAGCATTCATAATGTCCTGAACTGCTTTTTCCTGATTGATTTCTGCACCATTCTCTCCTTCCGAGTAAATCCATCTTTTATTTTCCTTATCCCAGCCTGTTAATTGTCCATTTAATGGCGCTTTGTCCCATTTGGCAGCTGCCTTTTCTATCTGAGCTCTTATAACACCTTCGATATCTGACAAATCCAAACGGTATACTCCATTCCCTTTATTCTCATTTTCAGAATATATTTTTTCCACTAATTCCTCCACCCTCTGCGGCAGCGGATTTTCTATGGGTTCAACTTTTTCGCCGTATTTCAGCTGAATATTCCACGTATAAGTATTTAAAAGCTTTTCTCTTGTTTCTTCTTTTGTTAATCCCATAATAGATATATCATCAATTTTAATGTCTCTTACCACTCTTTCAGGAGCTTTCGTTTCTGTTTCCGGGGGAGTTGTCTCCTCAATCATCTCTTTAACAGAAGACTGTACTTCCACATTGCCGGCTCCTCTTCCTTTTCGGAGGGATGACGGTATATAAAAAAATGCAGCAGTTAAGAAACACAAAATAACCGCACCCTGTATAATCATACTGATGTTAAACCATTTTTCTTTATAGGGATGAACCCTCTTTTTTTTTCGGCTTCTTCTTCCCCCATTCCTGTATTCCCTCATGTTTCATGCTCTCCTTCCTATTACCGCCTTTATTCCAAGTCATATATTAATCATACAAAAAGAATGTGTGGATTTTATGAGTTCCAGCAAAACAGCACTGCCATAACTGGCAGTGCTGTTTTGTTTATTGAAATGTTTTTACTGGACTTTTTCTATTACACCGTTAGCCGGGAAATACCATGGTAAACATAGCCCCTTGTCCGTTTTCACTTTCTGCGTAAATCTCTCCCCCATGCTTTTCTACAATTGCTTTCGTAATAGAAAGTCCGATTCCCATGCCTCCGGTTTTTTTACTTCTGGACTTGTCTACACGGTAAAACCGGTCAAATAAATATGGCAGATCTGACTCTGGAATTCCGGAGCCGCTGTCTTTTACCTTGATTATGATCTTACTGTCTGATTTTTTGTACTCCACCGTAATCGTTCCTCCTGGCGGAGTATAAGTCAGGGCATTGGAAAGAAGGTTTACCATACACTGTTTCAATCTGTAATAGTCGGCGTACACCGGCGTTTTTTCCGGCATTTCCATACAAAGGCTGATATTTTTATCCTGCCTCTTTATTTCAAAATCCCGGAATACAGCCCCACATAAATCATGAAATTCCAGATCTGCCTTGTCCAGTGTCTGCTTCCGGCTCTCCAGAGTATATAGCTCCTGCAGCTGTCCCACAATCTCAACCAGGCGGAGTATCTCAGCATGGCAGCTCTCCAGATGCTCGGCGTCTGCAGCCCAGACACCATCCAGCATGGCTTCCAGATGTGACTGAAGATTTGTAAGGGGCGTGCGGAGCTCGTGCGCTACATCTACGGTTATCTGCCGTTTCTGCTTTTCGTCCTCCCGAAGCGCTAAAGACATCTCATTAATGGATTTCACCAGATTCGTTGTTTCCACCATAGCAGTTTTCTTTTCCGCCTGTACCCCATACTCACCGCCTGCTATCCTCTGGGCTACTTGAATGACGCCGGTAATAGGCTTTGAAACTGCCCGAGCAATGAGTACACCCAGAATAATGACTACAAAAAGAGAAAAGCTTCCAATCAGCAAAAGCGACTTATTCAACTCCTTTAAAAGCTCCAGTTCCTCGTCATTCAAGGAGTATGGACCGTAATAGCCTATTTTCAGTGTTCCGGTAATATTCCCGCCGTTCTCTAATTGATAGACTTCCTCCGTATAGCTCCCTCTAAAATTAGGATATTTTTTATTCATATTGTTTTCAGCATGCTGTAATACCATCTCGCATTCTTCTGCCCTGTGGTTTTGGATATCCCAGTCAATTTCTTTGTTGACTGATTGCACATGTGTAATGATACCATTCTGCAAGGCTGCATATCCAATAATTTCAATCCCTTTCAAATCGTATGAACCGGTTTTGGAATTATACAGCTGATTGATTTGGGAAATGATTTGATCAATCTGATTCTTCTGCTGTGTTTTTGCATAATGTTCAAAAATACTGTCAGCTGTCACATGAAAGAAAAGACTCAGGCACAGGACAATTAATACTGCTATGGCGGAATATGAAATGATAAGAGTGCCTTTCAAAGTTTTTTTCATGACTCTGCTCCTGCAAATTTATACCCGGTTCCATGAACAGTAAGAATAAAGTTCGGTTTTTTACGGTCTTTTTCTATTTTTGTTCGTATGCTCTTGATATAAGTATCAATGCTTCTGTCATATCCGTCAAAATCATCACCCAGAGCGTAGATTATCAGCTGCTCTCTGGTAAATATCCGGTTCGGAGCCTTGGCCATGGTTGCCAGTATTTTATATTCTGTCGGCGTCAGGCCTGCATCCTTACCGTGAACCCTGACTTCTCCGTTTTGAAAATCAATGAGAAGATATCCTTGATTATATGAGACCGGAATGCTGGTAAGCTCATCACTTTCCATCCGCCTTAAAATAGCCTCTACTTTTGCAACGATAGTTCTGGGGCTGAACGGTTTAAAAATATAATCATCTGCACCCATTTGAAGCCCTTTTATCAAATCTGTCTCTTCTGTTTTCGCTGTCAGCATAACAATCGGAACCCTTGAATTCATGCGTATCATTTGACAAACCTGCTCTCCCATAATATCCGGCAGCATTAAATCAAGTAAAACCAGAGCAAGATCATTGGATTTAAATAATTCCATTGCGGTAGTTCCATCATAAGCGCTTAATACCTGATAGCCTTCTTTTTCTAAATATGCCCGCAATACATCTATTATTTTTTCCTCGTCATCCACAATGAGAATAGTTCTGTTTTTTTTCATATATTTTCCCCTTCATCTGTGATTTTATCATTCCCGGTCCTGCCTTTAAATTATATGATAGGAAACGTCTATTAGAAAGTATTGGTTTATTACATTTCCATTATAATTTATCACAGAGATGTGAGGATTATATGACTATTAAACAGACTATCTTGTAATTTTTTATTTACCAATTCTCATATCTCCCACATGTTCTTAATACTCTTGCAGGAGTTTAAACAATTTACCAGGAAACAGAAACACCTATATTGAGCAAAGCCCATTTGAATATGTCATAATCGGACCCAAAGCCGGCAAATATGAATACAGCATGAATCTGCAAAGAAGAACCTGACAAAGCCTGCCAGGATGAAATCTAAATAAATTTCATCCTGGCAGCTGCTGTTTCTTTATTTTTTCACCGCAACAACATGATAATACTTATCCTTTACGTCCAGTTCCAGTTCATACTCTTCTCCCCTCCGTTCAAACAGGACAAACACTCTTTTCCCCTCGCAGTAAACCTCATAGGCCTCCAGCTTTTTCTTTAATTCTTTCTCCAATTCATGTGTATCCACGTACACATCTCCGATTAAGCCTTCCAGTTTTTCTCTCTCTGTCATAACTTACTCCTCCTGTGATCATTTTTCCAGCGGCCGTTTTACCGGCACATCCTAACCTTTATTGCAAACAGAACAGCTTGCGCAGTCCGCCGGCGTGCAGTGCATGCCTGGTCTGGCAAAGGGTGCCGCTGTGAAGCCGCATTCTGACAGGCTGAATACATGGCCGTCAATGGTTACCTCATCGTTCTTATAATCAAACTCCACATGCATCCCTGACACAGTAATGGTATCGTCATATAATGGATGAACTTTCACCTTTGGCGTAAACGTCTCCAACCCCCCTTCCTCCGTCTGTACATAGATCAGATTTTCACAGGTAATGAGACCGCCTATCTTTCCGTCTTCTGTAAATACCAGGGAATTGCTGTCCGCATTCAGTCCGTTCTGCTCAGGATCATAAGCGGTCAGCTGCCCGATGGGCGTCTCAACCGCCACGGCCTCTGCAGGCTCCACCGAGCAGAGTGCTCCTGATTCATATAACGACAGGCCCACACCGGTCTCCACCTCCCCAAGAGGCGTCATAACCGTGATGCGTTCGCCCGGAAACAGGGTGATGCTGCGGATTCCTCCCTCCCGGTAAAAGCAGATGCCATTTAACATGGCTTGGAAAGAAGTAAAGCCTAAATGAAAGCTCAAGGGAATATTCATTTCCCTTTCGTCAGTCTCTGACCAGAATCCGCTGATCTGGCCGTCCAGGATAAACAGACGGTAAAGCTCTCCCGTGGAATAAAACTTAACCCGCTCTGCAGGCAGCTCTCCGATAGGTGTCTGCACCTCCTGCATTTCCTCCAACAGCACTCCGGTTACAAGGCCCTGGCGGTCAAATTCTACCGATGCCTTATTTTTCCGGCGGTTATTTTCCGTATAAGCAGGAATCAGTTCCCCGATTTCCGTCATGATTACATTGCGTTCCGATAAGCGCAGACTTTCCACTTCTCCGCCTGTGTATGTACTGATTCCATCCACACCGGCAAAAATGCCATAGGATGTCTGCAGATATCCATGCTCAAGCCACATATAATTTTGCATACTTCCACCTCCGTATCAGCATTGTTTTTTCGTCAGGACCACACGCACGGCTCCATCCCCGGACTGGGATTTCAGTTCAAACCGGTCTTCCCGTTCCAGCCACGGTGGGATATGGGCACAGTCTATACGAAGTTCCAGAAAAGGCACCGTATCTAAGAATTCCCGCAGGGCTTTTTTCGAGGATATCTCAGGGCATTCCTTCTGAAGCATGATTAAATCCAGAACGTATACTCCTGGTTCTTCCGTCTCTGCCGGTCTGGCATTCTTTATGATTTCATCCCGGAGCCGTTTCTTTTCATCACTTGCTTCAATATCCTCCAGAATTCCGTCCAGCGTCTGGTCATTTACCGCATCAACCGAAAAGATGCAGTAACCGGCCCGGTCGAATTCAGCAAAGGGTATCCCGGTGATTTCCCTGCTGCAAATCGCATCTGATCCCTCTGCAAGAGGAAGAATTTCTTTCATTCCCATCCGTGTTTCCCTGATGGTTCCCCCCGGTACAGGAGGAAATGATGCGGTATCCAAAAGGTTCCAGCCACTCTGCACCTTTTCATAGATGCACACCATGTTACACTCCATAAACGGAGCCAGACTTCCGTTTTTTAAAAATACTGCAACTTTCGCCATAGAATCACCTCTCTACTTCCACTACATTTCCATTTATCAGCTTTGCAAGAAATTCCTCCAGCTCCAGCCAGGCCTCATCCTCGTCTATCCCATCTTTTTCTTCCAGAAGCTTAACCAAATCAGAAAGGGCTGCTCCCCGCTCTAAATTATTCCAGAGAAAGATGCAGGTCTCATTGACCGAGGGCAGACCATCAAGAGAACCGCTCTGACTGTCCCTTTCATCAAAAATACAGAATTCTCCCCCCAGCTCTTTTAATATATAGCCAGGCTTTAATTTTACGTTTTTAATATCCATCGCTTCCCTTAAGCCTTTCTACATCCACTCCGCTCCTCATCAGCTCTAAGTCTTCCCTGTCATAGCCGGTGCTCACCATAACAGCTCCCGCCGTCAGCCACATGGCTGTCAGACTGGTGATTTTCAGTAAAAGAAGAATAAAAAGCCCGGCGCTGATTTCTTTGTCATCCAGACTTTTTCTGATTCCTGCAAGAACGATTTTTTCCGCCTCCGTTTCAGCAGAAATTCCGTTTGCAAAGCTTTCAGGAAGCATCCCATATTTCTTCACTGACTGAGCATAGGCAGCTGCATATTCCAGCCGCAGCTTTACTTCTTTGACTTCCATGGTCGTCTCACCGCCTGCATAAATCACCGGAACACGGCCGGACAGCCAGGCAATCCGCTCCCTTAGAACCTGCTGGTCATAAAAATTTGTCTTCGGGTCATCAATCATCTTTCGTATCTCAGTGATCCGCCGGGCTGCTGCTTCACCGGTTCTGCCTTCTACCACGGAATATGCTTCCGTCACCTCTATGGCATCTGCTCTTCCCAACATGTCTGGGGAAAGTTCTTCCCATGATAAGAAGTCGTATTCTCCATATACCTTAGTCCCGGTAAGTACTGCTAAATCTGCCAGCATATCTGCCTTCCGTTTTCCGATGCCGGGCGCTTTTACGGCCCAGACAGCAATTCTGCGTTTTTCCATATTGGCTCTTAACAGGGTCAGGACCTCTCCCTCAATCTCATCTGCCACCAGAAAAAGAGGACAGTTTCCCAGCTTCTCCAGCAGAGGAAGCAAATCGGAAAAAGAGGACAGCTTACGGCTGGTAACCAGCACCTGTACCTCTTTTAATGTTGCCGCCTTTCCCACAAGAAGCTGCCCGCTGACTGTCATTCCCTTTATTACTTCCATTCTGGTCTTTACCTGCACAGAATCCTTGATTATCACCTCGCCTGCTTCCAATGCCTGAAGAATCATTTCAGCCAGTTCTGCCTCGGCCGTGATCTTAACCAGCTCCTCCTTCAGATGGACCCACTCATGAACCGCAGCCTTTTCTGCCATCTCCGCCATCCAATCTGCTGCTTCTCTGATTTTTTGTGATAGATAAACGGGATTGATCCCGGAGGCCGCCGCCTTTTCACAGGCTGTCAGCTGGACCAGCAGCATGGAAGCCGCCTCTTTCGTACCGCAGCCGGTTCTGGCATTGATTTCCCCTATGGTTCCCGCTGCCAGCCGAATGCCCTGATTGATGTACAGATCCTCGCCTTCCATATACCTGGCTGTCTCTGCTGCCGACATGGTATAAGAGCCATTCACAAGGATTCCGCCGTCACAGACCAGTAGGCCGCAGAGCTTCCGGATCCCCTTTGCCAGCTTTTTTCTTCCGGTTTCCTCATATGCTATCTGCCGTATCATGATTCTTACCTCCTGCCATCATCTCTTTTAACAGGATCTCCGCCCGTCTGATCTCTGCTTTCTTCATATCCAGCTCAAACTTTCTGCCTGCCGCATGTACAAACTGGTACAAATCGCAGTTGCCTGCCCGTTCTCCGATTCCGAACAGGGTGGCATCAACCATATCCGCACCTGCTGCTGCCATGACAATGGAATTCGCTACGGCCATTCCAAAATCATTGTGTTCATGTATCTCTATTTTAAGCGGAACCACTTCTTTCAGTTCCCGTACCATATTTCTGGCCCTTTGGGGAGACAGGATTCCAACTGTGTCCGCCAGCCGGACAGCCTCCACGCCCTGCTGTTCCATTGTCCGGAGCAGATGATTCATAAATGCCACATCGGCTCTGGTAGCGTCCTCCAGTCCAACTGTTACACCCACACCATAGTCCTTTGCCACCTGGATACAGTCCTGGAGCATCCTTTCCACCCATTTTTTGTTCTTTTTAAGCTTATGGTAAATCTGGACATATGACACTGGGGTTCCAATATGAATCAAGTCCGGCTTCTGCCGTGCAGCCTGCTCAACACATTCAGGATTTAACAGAGACCATACGGAAACCAGCGCTTTCTTCCGTTTTTCCATGATTCTCCGGATATAGTCACGCCCCTCCATCCCTGCATCGTAAAATCCGGCTTCAATTTCATAGACTCCCGCCTGGTCAAGAAGCCCTGCCAATCGGATTTTATCCTCAATGGAAAAGGTGATTCCCGGACGCTGCTCCCCGTCCCGGAGCGTGGTATCCACCATACTGACCGCCTTACGCATTGTTCCTGCACCTCCCTGCAATCTCCAGAAATTCCTGGTCCGTTACATCCTTCCCCTTCTTTATACTAAGACGTTTAATCTGACCAAGAATCCTGGCTTTATCATATTCTGCCTCATCAAGCCCCAGCGCATTCAGCTTATACCGGACAGAGGCCTTTCCGGAATGTTTGCCCAGAACGATTTCCCGGCGGGCTCCCACCAGCTCCGGAGGATAGGATTCATAATTGGAAGGCTTTTTTAGGACTCCGTCCACATGAATACCAGACTCCACATAAAAAATCCGTTCTCCTATCACAGGAGCATGGGCATCAACCGCAGTGCCGGTCATCTCCTCAAATAACTGCCGAAGCTTTTTAAGCCCGGTAAGATCCTGGTTGGGTTTATGGCGCTGCATCACCCGCATGGCAGCAATCACCTGTTCAGTCGCAGCTTTGCTGCCGATTCCGGTAAAAGTCGTCATCACTGTCCCGCTGTTATTACGCTGCAGATAACTGACCGCAATGGCCGTTGCGCAGTAATACGCGTTCTCCGGATACAGGATGGGTGCAATCTTTACCAGCTCCTCCATGGCCCTTTCATAAATCCGTTCGCTTTCGTAGGTCAGTAAATCATCCAGGCCTGTCAGCCGGAATCTCCGCTCCGGGTCATCTGTGGGAATTCCTCTTAATTCTGCCAGTTCATTAATCTGGTAATTCCGAATATGGATTCCTCTGCCGCTGCAGTATGTGGAAATGATATTTTGGACACCAGGGTATTCCTTATATTCTGCAGGCATTCCCATCTGTTCTAAGTAACTTATCATCCGTTCCGGCATCCTTCCTCCCAAAAGCTCATATATTTCAGGAGAAACCGCCGCCGCATCAATTCCGACTTCCAGCAGCAGCTCCAGGAAACGCTGTGCCTGAGCAGCAGTGACCATGTATCCATTAAGCATCGTCAGTGTCCCATCGATAATCCTAACCATACGGTTTCCCTCCTTTCGGGAATTTAAATCATCAGATCTTTCACTGGATTCCCTCCTTCAAAATGTTCATCGAAAATCCGTTCCACATCAGCTGTTGTCACATTCCCATACCAGACACCCTCCGGATAAACCACAACAACCGGTCCTTTGTCACAGATTCCAAAGCATCCGGTATTGTTAAGAACCACTTCACCGGAAAGTTCCCTGTCCTCAATTTCCTGCATAAAAGACTGCACCAGATCAACGCTTCCTTTCTGAAAACAAAACCCTTTCTGAGTTCCGTTGATTCTGCAGCTCGTGCAGATAAACACATGATATTTGGGCTGTACCATCCTGCTCCTCCTTTTTACATGCTGGATGCTGCTTTTCTTACCGCATCCTCAATCACATCATAGGTATTGACCGCCATGATTCCTTTCTGATTCAGTTTCTCCTTAGGCTCTGCGCCGATCCTCATGGCAATGACGCCATTGCAGCCATACAGGGCCGTGATAATCTTCTGAATATGATCTTCTTTTTCACCGCATTCTTCCACACCTTTGCAGTATTGCTCCACGCTGCGCCTTCCAATGAAACGGACCTGGCCATCTGCATAATCATAAATATAGAATTCCTTTGCATGGCCAAAATGAGTATCTACAATCATACCGCTTTTGGAGGCCACTGCGAAACGAACGGCCGCCTTTGCCGGCTTCGTTATTTCTGATAAGTCCCGGGCAGCTTCCTCCACCGGTTTCACTGCACCGCGTAAATCAATGGATTGGTCATGATCCAGGGTCCCCACGGCATCCGCTCTGCAGTGCTGGCAGTGATACATCTGGGGCATAATTGCTTCACATTCCCTGCGGATCTCCTGAATCTGTTTTAATGGAATTGGCTCCAGGTGCTCAAAAATACTTCCTTCTACCGGAATCAGCTGCATGATATTAGTGATATAACACCCCATATCCTTTACGGTCCTCACGATTTCCGGTATATGCTCTTCATTGATTCCCCGTACTGTTACGATATTGATTTTAACAATGATGTGGCTTTCCACCAGCATACGGATTCCTGCCAGCTGATTGGACACCATGATGGCCCCGGCCCCATCTCCTTCATAATTCTGGCCCATGAACCGGATATACTTATATATCTGGCCGCTGAGATGAGGATCTACTGCATTCAGCGTCACTGTCACATGAGATACCCCCAGTTCTGCCAGCTCCTTTGCATACCAGGGGAGGAGCAGTCCATTTGTAGAAAGGCAGAAAGTCACATCAGGATCATATTCCCTGATCAGACGGAAGGTTTCACTCACTTCTTCCCAGTTAGCAAGGGCATCACCGGGCCCTGCGATACCTGCCACCGTTAAGTTCGGCATTTTTTCCTTCACCAGCCGGTACCGCTCAAGTGCCTCTGTGGGAGTCAGAATTTTGGAAGTAACCCCAGGCCTGCTCTCATTCTGGCAGTCGAATTTTCTCACGCAGTAATTGCACTGCACGTTACAGGCCGGTGCTACCGGAAGATGAATTCTGGCATATTTATGAGCGCCGCAGTTGTAGCAGGGGTGTTCCATTGTCTTTTTCTCCATGATATCCAGATCCGATTCCGCCCCGGCAGAAGCCGCCGGACCGTTCTTATCAATCAGAGAGTTTTTGTAATAAGTATCATAAAGCTGTTCACGGAATGTTGTCTCTGTCGTATCAATCAGGGCATTGGTGATTTCATCCAAGTATTCCATGCTGCCCTCATACCCCAGCATCCGGAGCCGCTGTCCGCCTACATGGTCATGGATGGGAAATCCGCGGCGGATGAGCGGCAGCTTTTCCTCTTCGGCAACTCTCCTGCCGTCGGAATTTCCTGCCATCATATTGGCATGGTACTTTTCAGCCATCTGTCCAATATCCTTAAAATCTGCCCGGTCTACAACGGTATAATCTTCCACAAAGTACATATCCGCCAGCTTTTTCAGTTCCGGCAACAGCAGTGTTTTCAGCTCCGGACAGACAGAGCCGGCAGCACATACAACCGGCATGACACCGCTTTCGCACATCATTCGGACCGTGGAAAGCACCAGATCAGGTTCTCCGAATACCACGGCGCGTCCGGCAGAATTATATTTGTGGGAATCAATCATGGCATCCAAATATCTTCCCCGTTCCGACTTAATTTCATTCGGAACCGGAATGGCTGCAAGTTCTGACAAAGCGTGAAAAAAAGCATCCGTATCCCGCAGGCCCACCGGCAGATTCAGCTTTTTGCAAGGCACTCCATATTTTTCCAGAAGCAGATCGCCCACAGAGTGTTTATGTGTCAGCCCGCTCAGTTCCAGTGTCATCCTTGCACCGCCCATTTTCCGGATCTCCCCTATATCAGTGCCGCCCTGGGGGAGACGGTTATACTCTTTTGCATGGCTTCCATCCAGATTGTCTGAGATGTCAGGCAGGAGAACCGGCTTCAGTCCGAACATCCGGAACACCTGTTTTAAATACCTGGTATCCGCCGGACTTAAAGGAGCCGTCACCACATTGATTCTGTCATTTTTATCAGCTTCCATCTTTACGGATAATACAATGGCATACAGCGCTTCAAAATATCCTTCATACTGACTTCCGCCATATCCCGGTGATTGGCAGGGGATGATATGAATATCCCGGTATTCCGGATTTTCTTCATAAAAATTATCGATGATCCCCGGAACATCCTCTCCGATCGTTTCCGCCAGACAGGTGGTCATCACACCGATGACATCCGGATGATACAGTTCTATCAGATTCTTCAGTCCCTTTTTCAAATTTGCGCTTCCTCCGTAAACCGTTCCCTGCTCCGTCAGGGATGAAGAAGCGATATCCACCGGCTCATTGTAATGGGTCGCCATATGGCGTCTTATGTATGTTGCACACCCCTGTGAGCCATGAAGGATTGTCATGCATTTTTTTACTCCGTAAAATGCTGTTGCACTCCCCATGGGCATGCACATCTTACATGGGTTAACGTTCATATTTACAAGCGGTTTTACTTCACTTTTCATAACCATACCACCTTTCCGCCGCCAGTTTTTCAAAGGACTTTCACATATTCCCAAACCGGATTATTCATACTGCGGTTAATCTCCCGCGTAAAGTTATAAACCCCTTCGAATCCTGCCAGAGGATGCTTTCTCTCATGGTTGTGATCGCAGAATGCCACACCCAGCTTGTAGGCCAGCGGGCGCTCCTTGACACCTCCCACCAGGATATCTGCTCCCTTTTCCTTCATAAATGTCTCAAGCTCCGCCGGATTGGCATCATCCAGGATAACCGTATCCTGATCCACCAGGCTTTCAATGACCTCATATTCCTCTTTTTTCCCTGTCTGGGTTCCCACCAGCACCGTCTGGATTCCCACTACGGCAAACTGGCGTATCAGGGAAATGGCTTTAAATCCGCCGCCTACATAGATAGCTGCTTTCTTTCCTTTTAAGCTCTTTGTGTATTTGTCCAGAAAGCTTTGCAGCTTTTCCGTTTCTTCCCAGCAAAACTTAACTGCTTTTTCCCTGGCCGCCTCATCTCCAAGGGCTTCTGCCACCCGGATCAGGGAGGCGGTTGTATCTTCCACGCCAAAGAAACTGACTTTCATATATGGAATTCCAAACTCCTCTTCCATCTGCTGGGCAAGATAGGTACTGGAACCGGCGCACTGGACAATATTTAAGGACGCTTCAGGCGCTTTCACCATATCATCATAGTCTGCATCCCCGGTAAATCCGCAGATCACTTCGATTCCCATCTTCTTGAAGTAATTTTTGATGATCCACATCTCTCCTGCAAGGTTAAAATCTCCCAGAATGTTAATGGCTTTCTGTTTTACCTCTGTCTTATGGGGACGCAGGACTTCCATGATTGCATCGCAGGCCATCCGGTATCCGGTGGATTTACTGCCTGAAAAGCCCGGAGATTTGACCGGAATCACCGGTATCCGATACTGTTCGGACTTCATCCGGCATACCGCATCCACATCATCCCCGATTACGCCGACAATACAGGTTGCATAGATAAAAATCAGCTTTGCTTCCCGGTGGAATTTCATCAGTTCATCCACTGCGGCTTCCAGCTTTCTCACTCCGCCGAAGATGATATCCGTCTCCTGTAAATCCGTGGAAAAACTGTTTCGGTAGATATCCTCCCCGCTGGTCAGAGAACCGCGGATATCCCATGTATAGCTGGAACAGCCGATGGGGCCGTGTATGATATGGTAAGCATCCGTAATCGGATTCAATACCACACGGGCGCCGCAGTAGACGCAGGCTCTTTGAGATACCGCACCTGATACACTGTCACTGTCACAGCAGATTCCGCTTCTCTGTCCGCTGCAGTCATCTTTAAACAAAATAGAACTTTTCCTGGCATCCAGTATATTTCCCATTCAACCGCTCCTCTCTGATACAGCAATAGGGAGGGGTCCTCCCTCCCAGTTGCTATGTAGTTGTATCTGCTGCTATAACCCTACATGACAACATCAAAATCCTCATCCAGAGCATCCCGGTCCTGCCGGTCCATCATGGCATCCACGATTTTCTCCACATACCGTATCCCGCCTGCGTAACCGACGGAGGCCTGAATTGGATTGCCATACCGGTCAAGCACCGGAAATCCCATTCTGACCATGGGAATATCTTCCGCCTTTGCGATCTGTTTGCCGTAGCTGGATCCCAAAAGCAGGTCTACGCCTTCATTTTTGATCAGCTGGTGCAGATAAAACAAGTCCGTATCTGCTTTTACCACATACTCCGACTCATCCACCCCATACTGGCTCATCAGCGCCCTGATCTCTTTTACCCAGCTTTCCTTTGGTGTGCCTGTGATAATGTATTTAGGACACATGCTAAGTTCCAGACAAAGAGACGTAAATGCGTAAACAATATCCGGATCTCCATAAATGGCCACCTTCTTTTTATAGGTGTACTGATGGGAATCCAGCATCAGGTCAAGTAATCGTCCTCTCTCATCCTCCAATACCTTTGGCACCTCCTGCTTTGTCACCTTCCGAAGCTCTGTCACGTAGCGATCTGTCAGCGCCACCCCCACGGGAAGAGGAATATTGGCATAAGGCGTAGCGAACTGCCGTTTCATATAATCCGAAGGTTCCTGGCTGCAGTAGGTTCCCATGGAAATCAGCTTTACGCAGTCGCCCAAAGCCTCCATATCCGCCAGGGATGTTCCTGCATGGGCATGAAAATATTCATTTTTTCCATCCATGGGATGATCCAGCGTACCGTCATGATCCGGGAAATAGATGTAATCTGCTCCCATGAGAGATGCGATTCTTTTTAATTCCCGGTCGTCCCCCGGATTGACCCAGCCTGGAAAAATCGCCGTTTTTCCGTTGGGTGTACCCGTCTTTTTCGTCAGGTACTTCATAAAACCGATTACCATGTTGGAGAAGCCCTGAATATGGGAGCCTTCATAGGATGGAGTACTGGCAAACAGTACTTTCTTATCATCCGGAATTTCCATATCCAGAATATAGGATCCTACGTCATCACCGATGGTCTCTGACAGGCAGGTGGTATGTATGGCTATGATATCCGGATCATAGAGGTCAAAAATATTTTTCACCGCCGTATTGATATTACTTCTTCCTCCAAATACGGAAGCACCCTCTGTAAAGGAACTGGAAGACGCCAGGGCAGGCTCTTTGAAATGACGGCTCAGCACTGTTCTGTGATAGGAACAGCAGCCCTGGGAACCATGGGAGTGGGGCATACAGTTCTCCACACCCAGAGCACAGAACATGGCTCCCACCGGCTCGCAGGTCTTACATGGATTTATGGTTATATGGCGTTTCTCCATAATTTCTTTTGGAGTTAAATCAAGCATTATTTTCCACCTCCTAAACTTCCTTCCAGCATGGGGGCTGTTTTCCAGGGCGGACTTATCAGCGCCCATGCATTGGTATACAGGCTCATGGTCACATCCCTGCCGAAATTAACAGCTCCCCGGAATCCTGCATAAGGACCGGAATAATCATAAGAATGCATCTGTCTGGATACAACGCCGCCATGCTGGATTGCGTATTTGTCTTTGATACCGGAAAAAAAGATATCAGGCTTATATTCCTCGATCAGCTGGTCAGTTTCAAACATGTTGTAATCATCCACTACCATATGGCCTTTCTTCATATCTTTAATCATGCCGTCATAGGTATCCAGTTCCACGCCGGCTGACCGCAGCTTAACCAGTTCCTCCTCCGTATAGCGGTCCGTATATCCCTCTTCCCGCTCAACGGTGATTTCCTCAATGTTCTTGGAATCAGCATCCGCTTTAATCTGGGGAATAATTTCCCGGCCTTCGTAGTCATCCCTATGGGCAAACTCATATCCTGCGATGGTGGTCTCTATCCCAAAATCCTTTAATAAAAGCTGATAATGGTGGGATCTGGAGCCTCCTACGAAGATACCGGCTGTCTTCCCCTTTAGCTTGGATTTATAATACTCCATATCCTCCTGGATCTCTGCCAGCTCCTCCGCAATCACTTCCTCTGTCCGCTTCGTCAGTTCCGGGTCATTGAAATACTCCGCCATCATACGAAGAGACTTGCAGGTGGCTCCAACACCGATGAAGTTTACTTTCAGCCAGTCGATTCCGTATTTTGTCTTCATCATTTCTGCAATATAGTTGATGGAACGGTGGCACATGACCAGATTCAAGTCTGCCAAATGAGCATTTTTCATGGTTTCATAGGAACCGTCTCCGGTGAACACCGATACCACCTCATATCCTATTTTCTTCAAAACCCGCTCCTGCTCCCAGCCATCACCGCCGATGTTGTATTCCCCTAAGATATTAATGCTGTACTTTGTTTTTGGAGCCTTTTCGCCTTTACCGATGACATAGCGCATAAGTCCGTTGTTTGCGATATGATGTCCGGCAGACTGAGATACACCCTTATAACCTTCACAGGAATACCCGACTGCCGTGATCCCGTATTTTTCCTCCACCCGCCGCGCTACTGCCTGCACATCATCACCGATCAGACCAATGGGACAGGTGGAGCAGATAAAGATACATTTGGGGCTGAACAAGTCCATGATCTCATCAATTCCTGCCTCCAGCTTTTTTTCTCCGCCGAATACGATGTCCGGCGCCTTCATGTCTGTACAGAAAGAATACGGTACAAAGTTCGGTTCCCCCTCATAGGAAGACTTCGCTTTATTCCTTCTGGTACCCCATGAATAAAATGCACATCCAATGGGCCCATGGGTAATCACGACAGCATCCTTCATCGGTCCGACAACAACGCCCTTGCACCCTGCGTAGCAGCAGCCTCTTGCGGTTACGATGCCTGGAATTGCACGGGTGTTAGCCATAATCTCATCCCGGGCGTCACCAAATTCCAGCTGGGTGATATGATTCTTTCTGTTTTTAAATACCCGCGCCGAGTATTTATCCAATAATTCATCTCTTTCTTTTGCCATGATTTCGCCTCCTAATAAGCCTCTACCGTCTTCTCACCGCTTCTGACCGTATATGCTTCATAAATGGGAAGAACAAATATTTTACCGTCTCCCGGATTGCCCGTTTGATTGGTCTTAATCAGGATCTCCACAGCTTTTGGTACTTCACTGTCTTCCATAATCAAGGTAAAAAACCTCTTTGGAATTAAACGGAATGCCTCCGTCAGATGTTCACCCGACATATTGAGAGGCAGCTCTCCATTCTGTATCACAATGGATAAAAGCTCGGGATCAATACTTTTTTTCCCTCTGCCCAGCACCGGCCTGCAGGTGAATGCCGGAAAACCACCTTCCGCTAAAGCCTTTTTCGTCACATTTACCTTGTTGGTGCGGATAAACGCCATTACTTCCTTCATCACTTTTCTCCTCTCCTGAAAAACTCCATCAAAGCCCCTGTTTTCCGCTGCTGATGGTATAAGCATCCTCTACCGGAGAGATGAAGATACGCCCGTCACCAAAATTGCCATCACCGGTTTTTGCCGTTCTTAAAATTACCTTTACCAGATCGTCCTTATCTTCATCATTGCAGAAAAACAGCAGCATTTCTTTTGGGATCTCATCATAATAGATGTCACCAACCTGGATACCTTTCTGCTTGCCCCGTCCATATACATCCATCTTTGTCACCGCCTGAAATCCAGCCTCTGCCGCTTCTTTCATCACGTACCCTGACTTTTCAGGCCTTACGATTGCTCTCACTAATAACATAGCCGTTCTCCTCTCTGCCGGATCATCAGTCCATTACGCCATATTGCATCAGAATCTCTTCCAGTTCCTCGATCTTCATGGGGTTTGGAATCACAAACATCTCATTGTTGTCAACCTTTTGGGCCAGCTGCCGGTACTCATCTGCCTGAGGCTCCTCCGGTGAGAAATCGATAACCGTACGTTTCCGGATCTCTGCTCTTTGTACCGCATTGTCACGGGGTACGAAATGAATCATCTGTGTTCCTATCTTTGCAGCCACTGCCTGAACCAGATCTTCCTCCCTGTCTACCTTTCTGGAGTTACAGATCAGCCCGCCCATACGGACGCCCCCTGTCTTTGCATATTTTGCAATACCTTTAGAGATGTTATTGGCTGCATAAAGGGCCATCATCTCCCCGGAACATACGATGTAGATCTCCTGGGCCTTGCCTTCCCGAATGGGCATCGCAAAACCTCCGCACACAACATCTCCGAGAACATCGTAAAATACATAGTCCAGATCATCGGTATAAGCTCCCAGCTGCTCAAGTAAGTTGATGGAAGTGATGATCCCCCGTCCTGCACAGCCAACGCCAGGTTCCGGACCGCCTGACTCCACACCTTTGATTCCGCCGTAGCCTTCCTTCATGACCGAATCCAGTTCAATGTCATCTCCTTCATCACGAAGGGTATCAAGAACCGTTTTCTGTGCCAGACCGCCCAGTACCAGTCTGGTTGAGTCTGCCTTAGGGTCGCATCCTACAATCATGATGTGTTTTCCCATCTCTGCAAGTCCTGCCGTTAAGTTCTGTGTTGTTGTTGACTTCCCAATTCCGCCTTTTCCATAGATAGCAACCTGTCTCATAGCACATCCTCCTTTTAAATAAAAAAAAGGTAGCCAGCAGATAAATATCTGTGCTACCACATCGTAACAGTGTGTTTCCCTGAAGTTTCGTCGACTACTTAGGTTGTATTAACTATATTGGTTTTCCGCATTGATTTCAATATTGCATAATAAACAAAAAAATTTCTCATTAAAGTCTTGTTTCCACTATTTTTTAACAGTAATATATTGTTTTCTGACGATTGTGGTGTAAATGGAACTATATCAAAAAAGTTTCTTGGACATTTCACCTCCCCTAACTTCTCATTTATAAAGGGAAAAAGGACATTTCCAAAACGGAAATGTCCTCAATTCATTTAACTGCTTCACTATAAATAGCCTCTAAGACCGCATTCGGACGTATGGGAAGCCTTGTGATTTCATGTCCCAGGGCATTGGAGACTGCATTGGCTACGGCGGCGGCGGAAGGCACCGTAGCACATTCTCCTATGCTCTTAGCGCCGTATGGCCCTGTGGATTCGTAGCTGTCCAGAAACTCTGTCTGGATCTCAGGCATCTGGTCTGCCCGGAACAGGCCGCAGTCTCCCAGCCTTCGCTGGCGCAGGGCCCCTTTTTCGTCGTATGAAAGTTCTTCTGACAGGGCATAACCAAGTCCCATCATAATGCCTCCATGAAGCTGTCCTTCTACGGAGGCCGGATTCAGCACCTTCCCCACGTCATGAACGGCCGTGTAGGCAAGAGGCTTCACCTCTCCTGTCTTTGTATCCACCTGGACCTTTACCAGATGAACACCGCCGGATATGGGTACTGCTAAAGAACCGAAGGTGACCGCCGCAACCAGATCCTTTTCATGCTCATTGTGAGCATGGGCAGCGATTCTGTCCATAGAAATCCCTGCACCGCTTCCATCAGCCATCCATACACCGTTATTCCTCAATACAAGCTCCCTGGCTGGACAGCCAAGTATTTCAGACGCCTCCAGGAGAATTTTTTCTTTCATTTCCCTGGCTGCCTTTAAGGCTGCTCCTCCGCCGACATAGGTACCCCGGCTGGCATAGGCTCCCACATCAAACAGGGTCAGTTCCGTATCTGTTTTCACACAGGCGATCCGGTCCATGGAAATTCCAAGGACCTCTGAGACCAGCATCATCTGAATGGTATTGGAGCCGTTTCCCATATCACTGACGCCGGTAAAGATGGTAAGGGAACCATCCTCATTCATTTTAAGCATGACACCGGTGGTATCGGCAAATACCCCGAACAGGCTGCTGGCATGAGGGCCTGCTGCCAGACCCACCCCGATACGGTACCGTCCCTTGGCCTTCCCTGACTCCTGCTGCTCTTTCCATGCATCCTTCCAGCCAAAAAGCTCAAGTCCTCTTAAGAGACAATCCCTGATGCGGTAATTTCCCAAATTCTGTCCCCGCAGGTCCGTATCATTGGGATTAAATAAATTCTTTTTCATCAGGGAAGGCAGATCAAATTGCATTTTCATTGCGATCTGGTTCAACTGGCTGTTAAATGCATAAAACAACTGAGGAGAACCAAAGCCTCTCATGGCTCCTGCTACAGAACAGTTGGTATATGCAGTATAAGCTCGGTAACGCATATTGGGAATATCAAAAAGCTTAAAAAATTTTCCTCCTGCCGCCCATGCCACGCTTGAGGTGGCTCCGCTGTGAGCTCCGGCACTTAAATAAACCTTATAGTCGCAGGCAATTACCTTTCCGTCTGCTTTTACTCCCGTGCGGATATAAATGGTCTCCCCATGGCGGGTTGTGGATGACGAAATATCCTGCCTCCTGGTGTATACCAGCTTTACGGGCCTGCCGCATTTCATGGACAAAAGAGCTGCAACGGGCTCTGTAATCAGATCGATCTTTCCCCCGAATCCCCCTCCCATTGCCGGGTTCAACACCCGGATGCGGTTCATGGGAAGGCTGAATATTTTACTTAAATTCAGCCTCTGTCCGAACACATCCTGGCTGGGCGTATATACCGTCAGCTTACCGTCGGGATCATAAACTGCCAGCGAAACGTGGGGCTCTAAGGCTGCATGATGGATAGGCGGCACCCGGTAGGTCTGCTCAAATATACGGTCTGCTTCGGCAAATCCATTGTCCAGATCCCCGCCGGAAAGACAAACCTCTTCCATTAAGTTTCCTCCTTCATGAATGGGGCATGCCCCTTCTGCCAGGGCTTCTTCCGGATCTAAATAAAAGGGCAGGGGCTCATATTCCACCTGGATCAGTTTTATTGCACTGGCCGCAATCAGGGGAGTTTCCGCCGCAACGGCAGCTACCTTATCCCCCACGTAACGGACCACGTCTTCAAAAACCAGCTCCGACGGCTTAAAGGATGAATCCTCCCCATTTCCATTGTAGCGCACTTTGGGTGAATCCCGGTAACATACAACCCCATGTACCCCTTCCAGCGCTTCTGCGGCAGACACATCAATGGATTTGATTTTTGCATGGGCAAACGGGCTGAACAGCACTTGTGCATAAAGCATTCCCGGCAGCTTCATATCTCCTGTATAGAGAAGGTTTCCCGTAACCTTGGAATTTACATTTAAAACCGGATGGCTCTTTCCCAGAACTCCGTTTTGAAACTCATCCTCCCTCATGGTCCCCCTCCTTCATTCGCCCAGCTGCCAGTTTTACGGCTTCCACAATTCTTACATAACCGGTACACCGGCAGAGATTATCCCGCAGCGCAGTCCGTATCTCATCTTCCAGGGGCTCTGGATTTTTATCTAACAACGCCTTAGCTGACAGAATCATACCCGGCGTGCAGAATCCGCACTGTACCGCTCCTGCATCAATAAATGCCTGCTGGATGGGATGGAGCTTTTGTCCGTTTCCAAGCCCTTCAATGGTAATAACGGACTTTCCTTCCAGCTTCCATGCCAGGCGTGCGCAAGAGTTTACCGCCTCTCCGTCAATGATGACCCGGCAGGCGCCGCAGTCGTTTGTTCCGCACCCGCATTTGGTTCCGGTCAGTCCCAGGATCTCCCGCAGCACATACAGAAGAGTCCAGTTTTTTTCTGATAAAATAGTATAATTTCTGCTGTTGACATTCAATACAATCTCTTCCATGAACTGCCACTTCCATTTCTATCGTTACTTTTCTATGGTTCCCTTTTCCGTTTTTCTTCTCATCGGATCTCAGCTTCTTTCATGATCCTGGCCATGACCGCCACCTTCTTACCCAGCAGCCGTACCAGCTCCATGCCCGTTTTATCGTCCATCTCAGTGGAGCCGTCTCCCGGATTCCAGAGCATGGGGCCGGAATACATCCCGCTTCCCCCGGCACACAGGGTGATTCCCTGAGTGAGGAAAAAGTTCTGGATCGCCGCCATGGTAAACTCCTGCCCTCCGTTTCTGGTGCCTCCTACTGCAATTCCGGCTCCTACTTTGTGCATGAAAAACTCCGGCTCCTGTATCCCTTTCAGCCATGCGGAACGGAACCGTCCCATAAAGGCGGCGGTCTGAGCGGTCAAATTCATTTCATAAACCGGTGATGCGATGATAATGCCATCTGCCTGATAAAACTTTTCATATAAAGGCGTCATATCATCGGTAAAGACGGTACAGTGATCCTCCTGGCGCTTTAAACACTGGTTGCAGTGGATGCACAGGCTGATCTTCTTTCCCCTCAGCTCCACCAGCTCTGTCTCAACGGCTTCTCCGGAATTCCTTGCAGCCTCCAGGGCTGCCTCCAGTGCCGTAAAAGCAGATTTTTTCCTTGGGCTTCCGCATATACCTAAAATTTTTACCATGTTGATCTCCTTTTTTTAAGCATTTCCTTTTTCCAAAAGCGCCGCCCTTATCCGTTCCGGTGATGCAGGAAGTTCATCCAGCTCAATTTCCAGCGCATTGCAGATTGCGTTGACAAGCGCAGGCGCTACCGGTACCACAGGACTTTCTCCCAGACTTTTTGCGCCGTAAGGCCCTCCCGGCTCGCCTCCATCTATATCAGCCACAAAGCCCAAATGGAGCTTTGGCACCTGCCCTGCCCTGGGCATCCGGTATCGTCTGAACGTGAGGGGAGAAGGAATTCCCCTGGCATCGTATTGGATTTCTTCCAAAAGACCATAGCCCAGGCCCATGAGAATGGCTCCCTCAAGCTGTCCTTCTATCATCATGGGATTCACTACATGGCCCACGTCATGGACTGCACCGTAATCCAGCACCTTCGTCTCCCCGGTTGACCGGTCCACAGACACCTTTGCCAGATGTACCCCGTAGGAAGATGCTCCCCGGTAAGCGTGATAGGTTTCCATCACACAAAGCTCTCTCTTGCTTACGCTCTGGCAGTGTATCATCACCTGGCGGAGGGAAGCATAATTTCCGCTGCCGTCACAAGCCCATGCAGCATCATCGTGAAGCTCAATCTGATCCGGCAAAACATCCAGGACCTTAGCCGCTTCCTTCCGAAGCTCTTCCTTCATCTTTTCCGCCGCCTTCTTAGCCGCTGCTCCGATGACATAGACTCCCCTGCTGGAATAATCGCCGATATGCCACTGACAGCCATCCGTATCCGCTGCTACCACCTCGATGCGGTCCAGGGAAATGCCCAGGACCTGGGATAATATCTGCACCTGCATTCCCACGCTGTCATTTCCCATATCATGGGCTCCGGTATACAAAATGCAGCTCCCGTCTTCGTTCATCCGGATCATTGGACTGGTGGTATCCCGATGTGCGCCAAAGCAGTTGTTCCCGTGTACTCCCATGGCTATTCCTATGCCAATGCGGTATCTTCCCCCCTCCTTCCTGCTCTGCTCCTGCTCCTTTAAAAGCTTTGAATAATCCATCAGCTCAAGCAGTTTTTGAAGGCAGTCCTTAGGTCTTGGATTTCCCAGGGGATGATGATGGACCGGATTTTTGCCGTCAGGATCCACCATATTTATTTGCTGCAGCTTTGCTTCATCCATGTGAAGAAATTTTGCTATTTTATGCATCTGGCGCTGGAAACCGAAATACACCTGGGGCGACCCATATCCCCGCATGGCTCCTGAAACAATGGTATTGGTATAAACCGGGTAAATCTCAATGTGCATATGGGGGGATTTATAGGCCATGAACACTTTATGGCTCAATGCGCCGGCCACATTCATGGCGCTGGAAGCATAAGCTCCTGTGTTGATATACATCTTAAAATCCACTGCCTTTAAAATCCCATCCTTCATAAACCCGGTTTTGATATAAGTGAGGGATGGATGCCGCAACCTGCTTGCCAGTATGGTTTCCCTGCGGTCAAGCTCGACCTTGACCGGGCGCCCTGACATTTTGCTCAAAATGGCTGCCACAGGCTCCACCGTCACCTCCAGCTTGCCTCCGAAAGCTCCCCCGATTGCAGGCACAATTACACGTATCCTGTTATAGCTGATTCCGAAAATTTCGGAAAGTATGATGCGGAAGGCAAAGCTGTTCTGATTGGGACTGTATACCGTCAAATGGCCTCTTGCATTCCAGTCCGCAATGGCCACATGGGGTTCTATTGCCCCATGGTGTACGGCCTGTGTGGAATACTTTCCTTCCAGAACATAATCACATTGTAAAAAGGCGGCTTCCGGGTCTCCGGCGGAAACCTCTACCTTTCCGGCAATATTTCCGCCCGGATGGATGGGGTACTGTCCTTCCCCGGCGGCCTCCTCTGCACTGAGAATCACGGGAAGTTCTTCATACTCCACCTTGATCCGCTTAATGGCCTCCTTTGCGATGCTTTCCGTCTCTGCAGCCACTGCAGCCACCCGGTCCCCCACAAAACGGACCGTATCATCAAAGATCTTTTCATTGCAGATTACCTGCTGCTCGATCAGACGCTTTGCGCTGTTAAAGGATGTCCCAGGTGTGTTACGGAAGGTTGCCACAGCGTATACTCCTGGAAGTGCTTCCGCTTCCCTGGTATCTATAGAACGGATTTTTCCATGGGCAATGGGGCTTAGAAGCATCTTTCCATAAAGCATCCCCGGAAACTCCATGTCAGCCACATACAGCTTCTGACCTGATACCTTCTCCTGCGCATCCCGGATGGGTCTGGAAGCTCCCACACCTCCCGGCGCTTTCTGTGACTTCATTTTCTTTCCCTCCCATCTTCTTGGCAGCCAGTAAAACCGCATCAGCAATTTTTACGTAACCGGTACACCGGCACAAATTTTTATCAATGGCTTGTATCACTTCCTCCCGGCTTGGATCAGGGTTTTTATCCAGCAGCGCCTTTGCTGAAATAATCATTCCAGGAGTGCAGAACCCGCATTGGACCGCTCCGGCCTCCACAAATGCCTGCTGAATGGGATGCAGGTCACCGTTTTTTCTCATTTCCCCCGTAATGCCTTCAATGGTCACCACCTGTTTTCCGGAAAGCTTTGAGGTTTTCACCAGGCAGGAACGGACTGCTTCTCCGTCAATCAAAACCATACAGGCTCCGCAGTCCCCGGTCTCACAGCCGCATTTCGTTCCTGTCAGCTTCAGCACCTTTCGCAGGGTCTTTAATAAAGTCTGGTTTGGTTCCACCGCTATTTCCTTAAAAATACCGTTTACCTGTAATCCTATTATTTCCATAAGGCTCACTCCTCCCGGTCTTCCATGGGAATCCCCAAAAGCAGTTCTAAAAGCACTGCTTCTGTTAAATATTTTACGACCTGTTTTTTATATGGATAATCCACCAGTGCATTTTGAAGGGGCTCCATCAGTTGTGCGCATGCGGCCGCATATTGCCGGATCTTTTCTTTTGTTTCCTCTTTTTTTGCCACGTTCTTTGGCATAAAGGTATACCCACAGGGTGCTTCCTCTTTTTTCTCTGATGCAGCTTCAAACTCAGGAAAAAGCAGGGGTTTAGGAAATACTCCTCCCACGCTGGTTCTTATTTGCAGCCCTGCCCCTGACTGCCGGACTGCTGCAGCTATGTTGACAACGGCCAGTTCACTGGACCGGTTCCTGGTCAGCTTATAGAACAATCCTCTTTCACCGGTTTTCTGCTTCCTGATTCTGACCGACCGGATCCATTCCCCGCCCTCTAAAAACAGTTTCTTTTCCATCGTCTCCCCGTAAAAGCAGGTCTTTACGTGCATCCCCTCATGGCGAAGGCAGCTTCTGGTTTCACGGAACAATTCCGGCAATAAAATTTCCCGGCATCCTTTGACCCCCTGAATAACAGCGATTGTATCCAGAACCATCAAAGCAGGAATGCAATCTGACGCAGGACAGGCATTTGCCACATTGCCCGCCAGAGTGGCCCGGTTTCGGATCTGTCTGCATCCGACCCGGGAAACGGCCTGGCAAAGGAGAGGGAGGCTTTTCTGAACGTCTTCCGATTCCAGCAGTTCTGTAAGGGTCACCGCCGCCCCGATTTCCACAAAATCTTCTGTTTCAAGGATCTCTTTCAGCTCTTTCAGCTCTGATATGTCCAGGAAGGTCTTTTTTTCATACCAGCCCCTCTCTCTGGCCTTTACCATCAAATCGGTTCCTCCTGCAAACAGAAGAGAAGGCCTGCTCATCAGCCTTAAGCTTATCTCATTCAGCGAAACCATTTTTTCATAGCCTTCAAACAACATAGGTCCTCACTCCTTCCGGTTCGCCGCGTCAAGAACCGCTTCAATGACCTGCTCATAGCCAGTGCACCGGCATAGGTTTCCGGCGATGGCATTCTTTATCTCATTCCGGCCTGGATGGGGAACCTCATCCAGCAGGGCTTTGGCGCTCATTAAAAGCCCCGGAGAACAAAAACCGCATTGAACGGCATGATGACGGATGAATGCCTCCTGTAAAGGGTGGAGGCCCTCATCGGTTTTCAGTCCTTCCACCGTTACCACCTGACGGCCCTCAATGGAAACAGCGGGGACCAGACAGGAATTTACGGCTTTTCCGTCTACAATCACAGTACAGGCGCCGCATTCTCCCACACCGCAGCCTTCCTTGGTTCCCGTAAGTCCCAGTTTTTTTCGCAAAACATCAATGAGCCGTTCGCTGCCATTTACGGCCACGGCTTCTGTTTTTCCATTGCATATAAATTGAAGCAGTTTTTTATTTTCCATCTCCAGCCTCCATTTCAAAGCCTGCAATCTGTTTCATGGTAACCGGCAGGCTGCGGACCGGTTTTTGAATGGCATGCTTGACCGACAGGGCCAGGGCCGCCCCAATCATTTCTGTGGCCGCCTCAGCAATGCATTTTGCGCCATAGGTTCCTTCCGGGTCGTCGCATTCATAAAGCCTTATATCCATATCCGGCACATCCAGGGCGGTCCCCAGCCGGTAGGAATCCAGATTCAAGTCCGGGGTCTTCCCTTTGTGGAGCCGGATCTCTTCCCATAGTCCAAATCCCATCCCCATCATAATACCGCCGTATATCTGTCCCCGTATCATGTCAGGGTTAATGGCCTTTCCCACATCATGATAAGAAGTTATTTTTTCCACCTTCACCTGTCCGGTCATGACATTGACGGCTGTCTCTGCCACGCAGACGCCATAAGCATAGGTTGTAAAGGCCTCCCCCTGCCCTGTCCCTTCTTCCGTTCCCAGGGGCCTGGGAATATACCACTCATAAACAGCCATAGGAAGTCCCTGGTATCTGCGGTACGTGCAGATTTTGGATACGGGAATCCGCCTCCCTGGATCTTCCTCCAAAAAGCAGATGCTGCCGGCAATTTCAACAGTTTCATCTTCTTTGGCATCCAGCAGGAGCCGTCCCGATTCAAGAAGCATTTCTTTCATCTTTTCTCCCGCCTGTTTGACGGACTGTCCGCCCATAGCAGTCCCTCTGGAGGCCACAGTTAAGCCGCTGTCCGGGATACTGTGGGTATCCACTGATTTTACGGCAATATGGTCAGGGGAAATCCCACTGGCCTCCGCAGCGATCTGGAGATAAACGGTCTTAAGGCCCTGACCAATCTCCATCAGAGCCGCATCCAGGAGAAAGCTCCCGTCTGGCAAGGCGGTAAACATGGCTCCGGTGGCATCCACTCCTTCACTTCCCAGAGCGCAGCCGCGGTAGCTGGTCACCAGCCCGATTCCTTTTTTCCACAATCCTGTCTGGCCTTTGTAAGCCTTCCTTTTTCTCTCATAATCCGTATTCCTTACAATATCCTCCATCATTTTGGGAAACAGTGTGGTGTGGCAGAGAGTTTGTCCCGTAGCGGTCAGGCTGCCCTGCCGCAGCAGGTTCTTTCGTTTAATATCCAGGGAATCCACACCCAGGGCATCGGCCAGTTCGTCAATTATCATCTCATTGGAAAAGATGATCTGAGGAGAGCTGTATCCCCGGAATGCGCCGGGATGCATATTGTTGGTGAACACTCCGTAGGTATCGGTCCGGATGTTGGGAATTTCATAAGGACCTGCGGAATGGGCCATGGCACGGATATTCATCCAGGGGGCCTGGCTGTTATAGGCTCCGCAATTTTCAATCTGAGTGGCCTGATAAGCCAGAATTGTTCCGTCCCGTAAGGCGCCGATGCGGATATTGCTGAGAAATGGATGGCGCTTCATGCTTTCCACTATGGACTGTTCTCTGGTCAGGGTTATCTTGCAGGGCCGTCCCGTCTTTAAGGTGACGAGAGCCGCCCTTGCGCTCATCAGTCCCACCACTTCAAATTTCCCGCCGAAGGAGCCTCCCACTGTCCTTTGGACAGCGCGGATGCAGTTCATGGGAAGGTTTAGGGCATCCGCCACAAATTCCCTTGGCGCATGTCCCTGCTGGGAACAGGAGTGAATGGTTATCATTCCGTCGTCAGGATCGGAATAGGTCAGCACCGATTCCGGTTCTATGTAGGCGTGTTCCACCATCTGAGTCCGGTATGTCCTCTCCAGAATGATTTGTGATTCCTCAAATCCTGCCTTTACATCCCCTTTGCGAAGAGGATGGTAGGAATTTAAAAATACATTTCCCTTTTTTTCTTTTGCCGGCACGCCTTGAGAAAGTCCCACCCCGTCCTCCCGGATCTGGGGCGCATCCTCTTTAAGGGCTTCTTCAATAGTGAATACGGCCGGAAGATCCTCATAGGTTACCCGGACTGCTTTTAAAGCCTGTTCCAATATTTCCTCATCCTCTGCCGCCGCCACTGCCAGCACATCTCCCATAAAGCAGGGCGTATCAGTGCAGTAGTAATAATCACAATAGCTTCTGGGCTTTGGGAAATCCTCCATGGTCAGCACACAGGCTACTCCCTCCATACTTTTTGCAGCGTTTATATCGACTTTGGCTCTGGCATGGGGGTGGGTGGTATACACACAGCCGGCAAAAAGCATTCCCTTCATCTGAAGGTCATCCGTATAAAGAGCCCGGCCCGTTACCTTGTCTCCTGCATCTACCCTTGGATGGGATTTACCGATTACCCGGTATTCCTTCTTCTGGGTCATTGTACCGCTCCTTCTATAGGGTATTCCATAAATGTCCGGCTCCCCGGTTGGTGATTCCGGCCCGTTTTGCCAGACTGTCCGCTTGAGCTTGACCCTTTGCCAAAACCGCTTCCTCGTCCGCCATCATGGTCAGCTTTCCCTGTTCCATTAAAAATTCCCCGTCCACGGCCACTGCCTCAATATTGGCCGGTGTAGATGAATAGACAAGGGTGGAAACCGGATTGTGAACCGGTACGGCCTTAGGGGACCGGTATGGATTGAAAATAATAAAATCTGCTTTTTTTCCTGCTTCCAGGGAGCCGATTTCCTCTTCCATTCCAACAGCTCTTGCCCCGTCAATGGTTGCCATCTCCAGTACTTTTTCAGCAGTTATGACCGTAGGGTCCAGAGTATGTACCTTCTGGAGCAGGGCTGCCGTCTTCATCAGCTCTATCATGTCCTGCCCGTTATTGCTTGCGGCACCGTCCACTCCCAGGCTTACGGCAACGCCTGCTTTCAGCATATCCGGAATGGGAGCCACACCGGAGGAAAGATACATATTGCTCACCGGATTATGAGAAACCTTTAAGCCGTAATGAGCGGCCTTGCTGATATCCGATTCCGTCAGATACACACAATGTACCATCAGCACATTTTCACCGGTTATGCCGTACTTCTCCAAACAGTCCACTCCGGCACAGCCGTGAAGGGCCTCTGTAGCCATACGGTCAAAAGGAGTTTCCGATACGTGTACCGTCAGGCCGGACTGGTAGCTCTCCGTCACCTCCCAAAGCATGCGGAGCATGTCTCCGGAATTAGACCAGAGGGCGGCGGGTGCCGTCCACACCTTTACTTTGCTGTTTTCCTTGTTGTGGAAGCTGTCAAAAATGCGGATCAGATCCTTTTCCACAGTGGAAACATCCTGCATGATTTCGGGACAGACTCCAAAATCCAGTCCATCATTCATACAGCCCCGTCCGAAAATCCCTCTGATCTTCATCTGGGAAAATGCCTCCAGCACTCCGTCGCTTAAGCCGGGAACCGCATGGGGGTACATATAATCCACCATTGTGGTGATTCCGCAGTGGATTCCTTCCATACAGCCAAGCATTGCCCCGTAATAACAGTCCTCAGGCGTAAGAAAACGGGCTGCAGGAAAGGTCATGGTCTTTAACCAGTCACTGAGCACCATATCGTCTCCCAGACCCTTTAAAAGAGTCTGGAATAAATGATTATGGGTGTTGATAAAACCGGGGAAGAGAATCTTGCCCCGGCAGTCTAAAATCCGTTCTGCCTCAGGATACTCACTCAGAATTTCCTCTGTCTCTCCTACCTTGGCAATTCTTCCTTTCTTCACCGCCATGGCTCCGTCATAGAGCACCCGGCGGTGGCTGTCTACGGTTACAATTGTTACATGGGTCAATAATAAATCCATCTTATCCATATTTACGCTCCTGTCCTTTGCTCCTCTGCCGAACCGGCCATCAGCAGACCGATTTTCTCAATGTCCGCATCGCTCTGGTCCATTTCTCCCAAAATCTTTCCTTCATAAATAACGCCTATCCGGTCGCTTAAGGACAATACCTCCTCCAGTTCCGTGGAAACAAGAAGCACGGCACAGCCCAGGTTCCTGGCCGCTACAATCTGCTTATGGATAAATTCAATGGCTCCTATATCCACTCCTCTGGTGGGATGAACTGCCAGAAGAAGCTTAGGCTCCTTTTCCATCTCCCGGGCCACTACAGCCTTCTGCTGGTTTCCCCCGGAAAGATATCCGATCTGCATCTGCAGATCAGGCACCTTGACATTATATTTTTTCACCATGTCCTCTGCAAACCATCCCAGCTTTTTCCAATCGAGAAAAATTCCTTTTTTCAGTTCTTTGTTATTATAGTTATAAAGCAGGAGATTATCGGTTACAGTCCGTTTCATGGCTATTCCCATGTGCTGCCTGTCTTCCGGAATGTGGGATACTCCGCAGTCCAGCACCTGCTTTGGCTCTGCCCGGGTCACATCCTTCCCCAGGATTTCCACTGATCCTGACTCGATTTTAGTCAGGGCCGTAATTGCCTGTACCAACTCCGGCTGGCCGTTTCCATCCACGCCGATGATTCCGTAAATCTCACCTTCCCGCACCCTTAAGGACAAATCGTCTACAGCACGGCGGCCGTTCCTATGGTTTACTCCCAGATGGCTGACGGAAAGCACCTCTTTGCCGGGAGTCCGTTTTTCCTTTTCAACCCGGAATGTCACTGCCTTTCCAACCATGAGGGCCGCCAGCTCCGGCTGGCTGGTGGACTCCGGCAGGACCTCAGCAACCTTTTCCCCGCTCCGCAGCACACAGATGGAATCGCTGACCCGCATGACCTCATTCAGCTTATGAGTGATGAAAATAACTGATTTCTGTTCCTTTTTAAAGTGACGGATCATGCCGCAAAGCTCTTCGATTTCCTTTGGAGTGAGAACTGCCGTAGGTTCATCCAGAATCAGCAGGCGGCAGTCCTTGTAAATTGCCTTTAATATTTCCACCCTCTGCTGCTGTCCTACGGTTAAATCCTCCACCTTGGCGTAAGGGTCAATCTGGAGATGATACCGTTTCGACAGCTCCATGATACGGTTGGCCACTGTTTTTTTATCCAGAAGCAGATGTCTGTTTTCATCCATGGCCAGGATCACATTTTCCGTCACAGTCAGGGCCGGAATCAGCATGAAATGCTGATGGACCATGCCGATTCCTCTGCTGATTGCCGTCTTAGGGGAGGATATCCTTTCCTGTTTTCCATCTATATAAATGGTTCCCTCATCCGGCTGCTCCAGCCCATAGAGAATGTTCATCAGGGTGCTTTTTCCGGCCCCATTCTCTCCCAGCAGGCCATATACCTTTCCCGCTTCCACCGTCAGATTAATTTCATGATTGGCACAAAAACCAAAAAAGTATTTTGAAATGTTCCTTAATTCCAATAATGGCGCCATGATCCGTCCCTCCGTAACTTCCGGTTATTGTAAAGAAACCTCTACTTCGATTTCATCATTTGAAATCTTTTTCTTTATTTCCTCAATTTCCGTTAACTGTTCCTCTGTAAACACTGACTTCAATTCCCGGAAATCAGACAGGCCAATTACCCCTTCCTTCACACCGAACTTATAAGACACCGGTTCTAAATCTCCGGCAAGCTGATACTGGGCAGCCAGAAGAATTGCCTTGCTGATGCGATTAGTGGCACTGGTCAGAGTCTTTTCAGGAAGCAGATCATATTGATCTTGTATGGAACCAATGGCGTATATTCCATTAGTTTCCCTTATGGCTTCAAAAATTCCAAGCCCTGCAGCATTGGCGTCATGGGTGATCACATCGGCCCCCTGCTGGATAAATGCGTTTGTCTGTTCCTTTACTTTTGCCGCATCATCAAAGTTTCCGGTAAGAGCTGTCAGAGCCTTTATATCCGGATTTACATAGGCTGCTCCCTGTACAAAGCCCTGGTTGAAATAAACAATTGCGGGAATCTCCAGACCACCGACGGAAGCCACCACTCCGCTTTTTGTAGCCATGGCCGCTACCACTCCGGCTAAAAATCCCTGCTCTCCATTTAAGTTTTCCAGAGAGCACACATTAGGCTCCTGATACACATCTGCACTGGTTATACAGAACATGGAGTCAGGATAATCGGGAGCCACCTTCATGGCCGCATCTGCAAATTGATATCCATGGCCGATAATCAGGTTAAAGCCCTGATCCGCATAGCCCCGGAACACATTTTCATATTCTGTTGCAGCAACCTTTTCTGAATAGGCTGTCTGGCAGCCGGTTTCCTTTTCAATCATCTGAAGGCCTTCATAGGCCTCCTGGTTCCAGCCCTTATCATTTACCGTACCCGGAAGCAGCAAAGCTACCTCATAATCTTTTGCATCTGTCTGGGAAGAGGCGGAAGCCTCGGCCTCAGCGGAGGTTTCCGTTACGGAAGGGGTTGTTTCAGGTGGAGCACTGGTTACCGTGCTTCCCGTACTTCCTGCGCAGCCAGCCAGTGAAACGGTCATTAGGGCTGCTGCTGCCACTGCGGACACTTTAGAAATCATAGATTTTTTCATCATACTATTCTCCTCAACTATGAATTACTGTGCAGAAACCTCAATTTTGATTTCACCGTTTACAATCCGTTTCTGTATTTCTTCCAGTTCCGTTAACTGCTCTTCTGTAAAGACAGATTTTAAATCCCGGAAATCTGCCAGGCCGATTACCTCTTCCTTTATACCGAATTTATAGGAAATGGGTTCTAACTCTCCTGCAACCTGATATGTGGCAGCCAGAAGGATTGCCTTGCTGATCTGGTTCGTTGCGCTGGTCAGGGTCTTTTCAGGAAGAAGCTCGTACTGGTCGCCTACCGAACCAATGGTATATACCCCATCATGTTCCTTTGCAGATTCAAAAATTCCAAGTCCTGCAGCATCGGCATCATGGGTGATCACATCAGCTCCCTGCTGGATAAATGCATTTGCCTGTTCCTTTACCTTTGCCGCGTCATCAAAGTCTCCCGTAAAGGCGGTCAGAGCCTTTACCTCCGGATTTACATAGGCAGCTCCCTGTACAAAGCCCTGGTTAAAATAAACGATTGAGGGCACTTCCATTCCGCCGACAGAACCTACTACACCGCTTTTGGTGGCCATGGCTGCTACCGCTCCGGCTAAAAATCCCTGCTCACCATTTAAGTTTTCCAGAGAGCATACATTGGGCTCCTGGTATATATCCGCACTGGTAATGCAGAACATGGAATCAGGATAATCGGGAGCTACCTTCATGGCCGCATCCGCAAATTCATATCCATGTCCGATAATCAGATGAAAGCCCTGGTCCGCATAGCCCCGGAATACATTTTCATAATCCGTAGGAGCAACCTTTTCTGAATAGGTTACCTGACAGCCGATTTCTTTTTCAATCTGCTCCAGTCCTTCATAGGCCTCCTGGTTCCATCCCTTGTCATTTACCGTACCCGGAAGCAGCAAAGCCACTTTATAATCTTCCGGAGCCATTTGGGAAGCGGCTGTAGTCCCAGCCTCGCCTTTTGCTGCCTCAGTAGATGCTGCCTGGGAAGCTGCTCCGGTGGTCTGGCTGTCTGCGGAGCTTCCTGTACTTCCTGCGCAGCCGGCCATGGAAAGGCTCATCAGGGCTGCTGCCGCCATTGCGGTCACTTTGAAAAACATAGATTTCTTCATCATTTTTTCTCCTCCTGCTTCGTGTGAAAAACTGGTTACCTGGCCTTTTCATAAGGCTGGCCAAGAGCCTCCGGTTCGTTTGATTTTTTTCCGAATCCGGCTACTATGATAACCGTAAGTACATACGGAATCATCAAAATAAACTGGGTGGGTATCCCGCTTCCAATTGCCTGGAGACGGTAAACAAAAGCCTCTCCCACACCGAAAACCAAAACTGCAAGCAGGGAACCCACTGCCGTATACCGGCCGAAGATCACCGCCGCCAGGGCAATGTAGCCCCGTCCTGTTACCATTTCTTCTGAAAAAAAGGACAGGATTCCCATAGATAAGTACACGCCGCCAAAACCAATCAGCATGGAGCCGGCTACAGTGCCGGCATACCGGATTCCCGGTACACTTAAGCCCATGGAATCCACTGCCCTGGGATTTTCCCCCGCAGCCCGGATCTTAAGTCCCGGCTTTGTCTTATAAAGAAAGAACGTTAACAGAAGAACCGTTCCGATCCCCATATAGACCGGAAGTGTAAGTCCTGCGGCAGCCGGACGGAATCCGGTCAATTGGGGCGTAGAGCCGCCGATGCCGAACAGCATCCGGTACAGGGTGGTGGTAAGTCCGATGGACAGTATGTTAAAGGCAACGCCTACTACGGTCTGGTTTGCTTTCATGGTTATGGTAAAAAATGCGAACACCAGTCCCATAAGACCTGTAATCGCCATTCCAAACAGGGCGCCGTACCAGACATTTCCAAACAGATAGGTCCCTGCCATTCCGGAAAAGGCTCCCATAAGCATCATCCCTTCTGCGCCGATGTTTAAAACGCCGGATAAATGCATCAGCAGAATTCCAAGTGTTGCAAACAGAATTGGAGTTGACGTGTTGATCACAACTTTCAAAAAGCCGAACATTTCTTCCATTGCTTATCTCCTTCCTTGTCTCTTTCTGAACACATCAGCCACCACGAACAGGATGACCAAAGCCTGCAAAATGTATATTACAGCAACCGGTATCTTGGTAAACATCTGAATGGCATTTCCTCCGCTTCGGAGGGCTCCGAACAAAATGGAAGAAAACAGGATTCCTGCCGCTCCGTTATTTCCCAGGAGAGAAACTGCAATGCCGTCAAAGCCATAGCCCGCGGACAGTCCTGCAATCAGCTTGTGCTGAACTCCCATAACCTCCATACAGCCGGCCAGGCCTCCCAGGCCCCCTGCCACGAACATGGACAGGAATACTGTCTTTTTAACGGAAATCCCACCATAACGGGCCACTTCGCTGCTGGAGCCTACCATGCTCATTTCGTATCCCTTGGAGGTGTACCTCCAGAACAGGAAATATACAGCCAGGGCCAGTAAAGCCACCAGCAGGCCGATATTTAACTGGGTTTTGGGAATTAAGTTCATCAGTTGGGCCGACGGCTGGATGCTGTCCGTCTGAGGGTAGGCTCCTTTTGCTTCCTGAATGGGACCGTTCACCATATATGAGGTGAAATAAATGGCCGCATAGTTCAGCATGACCGTAGTGATCATCTCATTGGAGCCAAACCGGTTTTTCAGAAAGCCGGCCAGGCCTCCCCATAACCCTCCTCCCAGAAATCCGCAAAAGAGGCTGAGAGGAATGTGAAGCAGGGGCGGAAGCTTTAAAAAAACTGCAGGACAGACCGCAAACAACGCTCCCATATAAAGCTGGCCTTCAATACCGATGTTGATCAGACCGCATTTATAGGCAAAGCCATAGCTCATTCCTACAAAGATCAAGGTAGTGGCCTTAACCAGTGTCAAGGCGATTGCTCTCTGAGTTCCCAAGGAGCCTTCAAGCATAACCAGATAAACTTCCCCGGGATCCTCCCCTACCAGAAATATGACAACAGCTCCTATGAGCAGCGCCAGCACAATGGATAAAATTGGTTTTGATATGGATTTTAATATTTTCATTCCCATTTCCTCTCTCCATGAAATAAAAAATCCTTACTGCATTTATCCTTTCAGACCGTCCTGAAAACAGAGTACGGCATTCTGATTAAATGGATAAATGAGATAAGGATTTACGAATTACATCAGTGATGTAATTTACGGCTAACAAATCTACCTGTATTTAATTAAAAAAACGAGGGCGGAAACATTTCTGTTAACGCCCTCGTTACAGGTAAAATACCATATGTAAATCCCAATTGTCAAATATTTTTTTTGGTTTCATCAAGCAAAGCCTTCATAGTCAGGTAATAACAGTCCGCAGCTTTTTTCAACTGCTGTATTTCCACATACTCGCTGATGGTATGAGCCAGACATTCTTCTGAGGGTCCAAGCCCGAGGGTCTTAATTCCCGCTTCCCCTGCATAATGGCTTCCATTGGTACAGAAATTGTACTGGGTGATTTCAGGAGTATAACCCGCCGTCTGAAGCTCCTGGTAAACCGCCTGAACAAAATCGCTGTCCTTCTCATACAGCCAGCCTGGAAAGAAGCGCTCACCTTCTATGGGATTGCCTGTATAGCACATTTCTCTGCCAATGGCATAGGAGACTTTTGCATGAATCCAGGGATTTTCTTCCATCAGCCCTTCCAGAAGCTTTTGAATGGGTTCCAGAACGCTTTCCCTGGTTTCCCCTACCAGAAGCCGCCTGTCATAGGTGGAGCGGCAGTATTCCGGCACTACGGAGGCTCCGGGATATGGACTGGACTTGATGTCCGTCAGCTCCAGAATTCCTTTTCCAAGAACCGGATGCTCAGGAGGCTCTAAGGCCTTAATGGCCTCAATGACCTTCACCATCTGATAAACCGCATTATTTCCTTTCTCAGGATTTGCAGAATGGGCCGGAACGCCGAAGGTTTCCACCACAATTTCCGCCCGCCCCCTCTGGCCTATTTTTAAGTTTAGCTGGGAGGCTTCGCCGATCACCACATAATCCGGCTCTGCATAAGCGCTGATCTCTCTTGCAGCCAGACCTTCAAAGCATTCTTCATGGACCACGCCTGCCACATAAATATCTCCGGCAAAATCATTTTGACAGTCCCTGGCAAAATCAGCCGCCGCACAGGCCATGGCCGCCAGAGCGCCTTTCATATCCGAAGCTCCTCTTCCATAAATTTTCCCGTCCTTTATGTCAGCACTTAAGGGAGGGGCCTGCCACTGGTCTTCCCGGGTAATGGGTACGGTATCCATGTGTCCGTCAAATAAAATCCTCTTTCCCGGACGGTTTCCCTTTATGTGTCCGATGGTGTTTCCATACCGGTCCACCGCTACCTCATGGAAGCCGTTTGACTCCATGAACTCCTTTAAGCAGTCAGAGACTTCCTTTTCCTCTCCGGAATAGCTTCTCACCCGGATCAGTTTTCTGCATAGATCAATAACCGCATTTCCTCTTTCTTCACTCAGCATCAGTTCATGTCCTCGTTTCTTAAATTTTACGGAGTGTTTCTGAAAATCGCTTTTACTGGACACATGGTCAGGCACAGGCCGCAGGCCCGGCACCGTTCCATATCCAAAATCATATTCCCCTCTTCGTCAAATCCCCTGGCCTCATAAGCACATGCCTTTATGCACATATTGCATCTGGTGCAGCGGGATTTTTCAAAACCCATCTGAAAATCTGTGCCGGGCGGTTCCGGAAGATACTGATGGACCGTTCCCCGGATTTCCTTTAAAGACTGAAATCCATGGCCGGCAAGATAGCCTTCCACCCCTTTTTGCAGTTTGAAAAGGTATTCCGGTCCGTTCATAATCAGTGCGGAACAGACACCGATATAATCCGCTCCTGCCATGACCAGTTCAATTCCATCCTGCCACTTCATCACTCCTCCCAGACCTATAATGGGCAAATGACAGACTTTCCGCAGTTCACAGATTTTCTGTTCAATAAATGGAAGAATGGAGGAACCGGTCACCCAGCCATATCCGTCTGTACCTCCCACAAGAGGCTGCCCGGTTTCAATATCAATTCTCAACGCAGGTCCCATGGAATCACATGCCGTAAATCCATCGGCACCGGCAGCCATACAGGCCTCCGCCATTTCCAGAAAATCAGGAACATTGGGCGACAGCTTGCATAGAACAGGAATGGATACTCTCTTTTTTGCATCCCGTATCATGGGAACCAGTTCTTTTCTGTCATAGGATACCAGTTCGACCATGGGAACTCCTGTATGTTCCAGCCGTTCTAAAATCTGTGAGCTTTCCTCCAGAGTGTGTCCTACGCTGGCAATGCACACCACTCCGGCGTCCACCGCCTTTTTAAGCTCTCCATCAAGCCAGAATCCGGAGTCATAATCCGACCATTTCTCACAATTGATCAGCCCCTGCTTTTCACACCGGACCATATGGTTCACCGGGTTTACTGCCTTTTCCAGACGGATGGTTTTAGTCACCACTGCTCCGGCGCCGGTCCGGTGAAGCCGGATCATGCCTTCCGCATTATAGCTTAAGGGCCCTGATCCTACGATAAAAGGGGACTGGAGCTCTATCCCGAATATTGATGTGTTCATACGGCTCCCTCCCGGAATTCCTTTGCAAATTCCCGCATCTCTGCGTTAATTTTCTCTTCATCCATGTTCAGAAGAATTCCTTTATCGACGAGAATTCTGCCGTTTACCACCACCCGGTCCACATAATCCCTTTTTCCGTGAACTACGATCTGGTCAAATATATTTTCTCTTGTAACAGGAGTTAAAAACTCATCTTTTAAGACAATAAAGTCAGGATAAAAACCGGGGGTTAATTTTCCGCACCTTTTCCAGCCAAGACATCCGGCCCCATATTCCGTAGCCATGCGAAAGACCTCCGATGCAGCCATGACCTCGGTTTTTTCCAGGGCCGCCTTATGGATTAAAAAAGCAGCCTTCATGACGGCAAAAAAATCATTGATGTATCCATCGGTTCCAAGTCCTACCGTCAGGCCCGCCTCCAGCATGGATACAATGGGAGCAATTCCTCCTCCCACCTCGCAGTTGCTGATGGGCATATGTACGGTTTTTACCTTTTTTTCGGCCAGCAGGCTGATTTCCGAAGAATCCAGCTTCACACACTGGGAAGCCAGGGTTCTCGGTCCAAGGACTCCAAGGCTGCCGTAAATCTGGGCGGGCCGCATGTTCCTGAATGCTGCTTTTTCCGGTTCGTGCCGGCTTTCCGACAAATGAAACTGGTACATTACGTCCATACCTTCCGCCAGCTCCATTGCCTGGCGAATAAATCCGTCGTTACAGGTAAATGTTGTATGGGTACAGACCGCCCCTTCCACCAATCCCTGCTTTTTCTTAAAATATTGCGCAGCCCTGGCATTTTCAGAAAGACAAAACTGTCCGTTGGCTTCATCAATGCGCTGGCTGCTTTCCAGGGAAACGATCCCGCGGATTCCAAGCTCTTCCAGTATTTCCCCCTGCCGGATCAGAGTATCCGGTTCACAATACGGGGCTTCCAGGGTATCGCACAATCCGGTCACGCCGCTGTGAATGAGCTCTGCCGCCGATGCCCTTGAGGTTATCTCCACAGCCTTAAAACGAATCCGGTCCTCCATATAAGGCCACCAGTAATTGCCCAGAAATGTATCGAAGTCCGTCACACTTCCCATAACAGGAAAGCCTCTGGATAAAATTCCATATTGGTGCATATGTGCATTGATTAAGCCCGGACATACAATCTTCCCTCTGCAGTCCAGCACCCCATCCTCATCCCAGGTCCCTGTGATCCGTTCATTGGGAACAACGGAGGAAATCCTGTTATCTTCTATGAGAAACCCATGATTCTCATAAACTTCATCCGCCGACAATATGAGCCAGGAGGCTTTTACCGCAGTCATTTTATTTTTTTTCATGGAACAACACCCTCTCTGACGGCAAAAAGAAAGAGGCGCTTTGAACCTAATGGATTCAAAACGCCTTCGTTTTTTTGTTACGTGTTTTCTTGAATGGAAGTATAACGAATCGGCAAAAAAATGTCAACTACTTTTTTTGTATATTCCCTGTATATTTACCCATTTTATTCCACTTTTTGCATATTTAATCTGTATTTTCGAATAAATATACAATAATTATAAATTATCAATTTGATAACAGATCCAATTCCCCTTTCTCAGACCTATAAAGCAATTTATTTTTTATCAAATTGATAAAAGGCTGAAAATTTCATTTCCAGCCTTTGCATAAATAATTTTTTTAATTTTTTATGCCTGCAATCCCGTATTCCTCCAGCTTCCGGTACAAAGTGGCGATCCCCATGCCAAGTCTGGCGGACGCCAGCTTTTTTCCCTCCGTATGGTAACCGTAATAATCAAGAGCACGGATTATTTCCCTGCGTTCCAGTTCCTTTATCGGGGTAATGCCCACCTCCCGGCCTGGAAGGGCCATCTTATCTTTCAGCTCGCTGCCAACCATGGAAAGGTCAATTACCCCGTCTTCCCCCATCATGCTCACCATGAATTCCACACAGTTTTCCAATTCCCTCACATTTCCCGGCCAGTCATATTCCTTCAGGCATTCCATGACCTCAGGAGCGATCCTGGTCAGCTTTTTACCAAACAGCCGGCAATAACGGGCGCTGAAATGGCGCACAAATTGAGGGATTTCTTCCGTCCTCTCTCGCAGCGGCGTCATGACAATGGGAATCACATTCAGGCGGTAGTACAAATCCCGGCGAAACTTTCTAAGCCGGATCATTTCATTTAAATCCCGGTTGGTTGCCGCAATGATGCGCACATCCACCTGGATTTCATGGTTAGATCCGACTCTTGTTATCACATGCTCCTGAATGGCCCGCAGCAGCTTTCCCTGAAGGTGGATGGGCAGGTCCCCGATTTCATCCAGGAAAATGATTCCTCCGTTTGCCAGCTCAAATTTCCCCATTCGTCCGTTGGGATCTGCTCCCGAAAAAGCGCCTTTCACATATCCAAACAGCTCATATTCCATGGTGCTGTCGGGAATGGCCCCGCAATGAATCGTAATGAACCTCTCCTTGTTTCGTTTTCCCCTTCTCCAGATGGAGGTTGCAGCCACCTCTTTTCCGGTTCCGCTTTCGCCTGTGATCAACACCGTGGTGCCTGCATCCGCAATCTTTTCAATGTATTCCTTCAACTGTCTGGTGGACTGACTGTCTCCGATCAGCTGCTCCGGAGCTTTGATGCTGCTTAACTGGGTGATTTCATATATTTCATCCTGCAATACCTTAATATCATGGAATATGAGCATGGTCCCATAAGGAGCCTGTCCCACCTGCGCCTGATAACAGGTGCCAAATACGGTATAGATGGATCCGTTCACCAAAAGCTTGTACTCCTTCTGATGGTTCATCTCATCTCCGGTCTCCTGGATTTCCACCTTCACAAACTTTTCCAGCTCTTCTGACTTTTCCAGCTTTAAAAGCCTTTCCGCCTCCTCATTGGCAGAGGTGATCCTGTTATGTCCATCTAACACCAGGATGCCCTGGCTGACCCGGTTGACCATCTCATGAAGCATGCCGTTAAGGGCACGGTTCCGTTCTGATTCTAAATGTTCCTTTGCCGCTGATGCCACAAGGCCCGCGATCTGGCGCAGAAATTCCAGATAAATGGTAAGCCTGGGCTGGATCAGTTCCTTCTGCTCCTGAGTCATACACACCATTCCGATCACACCGATCACCATATCATCCATCAGAATGGGAGCTGATATCTCATAAGTTTCATTGCAGCGGTGACAGCGGGGGCAGTCCGTACACAGCGGATGCTCTCCCGGATTTTCAACCACAATCTGACGCTTGGTGCGCATGACCTGGTTAAAGACAAATGCAGTCTCCCCTACATAGACATCTATCTCCGGCTCAAAAAATCCGGTTCCCGCAATCCGCAGGCAATCGGAATCCACAATTACAATATCCATATTTACCATTTGAGACAGTATTTTCCCATACTGGACAACTGTATCCTGAATCTTTTTCAAATAACTCAACGACATCCGGAAATCCCCTCATTTCTATCTGCTGATCTCTCTTTTTAAAAATCTTCCTCCTGGTTCCTCCTGTACAAGCTTCCCTTCCTTTACAACAATCTGACCTCTCAGCAACACATGCCTGATTTTCTTTTTCACCCAAAAGCCTTCATAGGGCGTATAATCCACTTGCTGATTCTGGGTATCCGCAGAGATCATGTGTGGGAAATCCGTTTTTACAACCATAAGATCTCCGTCACTTCCCACCCCAATCACTCCCTTGCGGGGGTATAGCCCAAAAATCCTGGCCGGATTTTCAGCCGTTGCCCTGGCAATCATCCACGGACTCAGCCCCTGCTGCTCTCCGTAATGAAGCATCAGTTCCATACGGTGCTCAACTCCCGGTATTCCGTTGGGAATTCTGGTAAAATACCCTTTCCCAAGGTGTTTATGAGTTTTATAAAAGAAAGAACAATGATCCGTGGAAACCGTATCCAGCACTCCTTCCCTAAGCCCCTGCCACAATGCGGGCTGGTTATCCTTTTTCCGCAAAGGCGGTGAAAGCACATATTTTGCACTATCAAACCCCGGCAGTTCATAACAGGATTCATCCAGAAGAAGATATTGAGGACACGTCTCCCCGTAAATGTGCACCCCCCGTTCCTTTGCCCGGCCTATGGCCTGTTTTGCCTCCCCTGTGCTCACATGGACAATATAGACCCTGGCACCGGTCATTTCCGCAAAATCAATGACTCTGGACACAGCTTCCTTTTCCACCAAATCAGGTCTGGACAACGGATGGCTGCGAATATTATCTGGATTCTTTTTTAAATATTTCTTCTGCAGATACTCCAATACTTCTCCATTTTCACAATGCACACAAAGAATCGCTCCCGTCTCTTTGATACACTCCATCATAGGATACAGCTCTTTGTCACGGACCCCTATGCTGTCCTGGTAAGCCGTATAAGCTTTAAAAGAGGTGATCCCCTGCCGGATCATGGAGCGGATCTGTTCTCCTGTCCCTTCCTTCCATTCCGGAACTGTCATATGGAATCCAAAATCACAGAAGGACCGGCCGTCTGCTTTCTCATGCCAGAGGTCCAGGCCATCCTGCATCCTCTCTCCCCTCTGAAATTCTGCAAAATCAAGTATGGTTGTGGTTCCCCCCATGATTGCCGCTCTGGTTCCGAAAAAAAAATCATCGGAGGTCTTACACTCTGCTGCCGGCATGTCAAAATGGGTATGGGCATCAATTCCTCCCGGCATCACCATACATCCGGATGCGTCTACGGATTCTTCTCCCTCCTCCAGGCTTATATTCTCTTTAATTTCCACAATTACGCCATCTTTTACCCTGATATCCGCTCTTTTTTCCCTGGCTTCCATAACCACGGTTCCGCCTTTGACAATCATCTCTTCTGCCTCCTTATTCCTGCAGTTTTCTTACGGCTTCTGTGCTTTTTCATAAAATATTAAAATTTCTGTGCATTCTCAAAGAAAATCTTATTCACCACAGACTGGAGAATCCCTTTTCGAAGAAGATACTTCCTAAATTCACCCAGCTTTACAGGGCTTTCCACTGCCAATATCACGGCGCACCGTTCCTGGGAAGTATGTCTTTCAATATCCTTTGCCTGAAATACCTGCCCCCTTAAAGTGTCTGGAATAAATATAGCCATCGTCTGGCACAGCCTGCTGAATTTTCTTAATCCATTCAATGAAAATTGAGCATCCCCGCTTTTTCCGCCAGAATGTACAATTCCTTTATTTTCCTGTAACTTTCTATATGTATTCTTTGTCGGAAATTGTAACACGTGATATCAAAACCTGTCACCCATATCCTATAATTGTTTTGAAAGCAAAGTCAGCCTTTTCTTTATGACCCGAAATAGAGCCATCCGGTTAAAAAAAATAAGTTGTATTGAGGAAAATGGAAAGATGCCATTTATCACATTCTGAAAGAGAAAAAGCTATGCCGGGAAGTGATTATGATGCAGTAAATAAGCCCGCCATCAGGCGGGCTTATTCATGATACTTGTTTTAGGCCATCTCTTCATAACGTTTTCAGATCAGCCCTTTGGCACTTTATTCCATATATAATTTTAGTCAATGCCTACCATTACGGAAGTGGCCTTGATGATTGCATAAGCGTCTTTTCCTGCTTCCAGTCCCAGGTCCTGAACTGCCGCCAGGGATACGGTTGCTGAAACAATATTACCTCCGCCGATATCAATTCCTACAATGGCATTGACTGCTCCTGTATGAATGCTGATTACTTTTCCTCTTAACTGGTTCCTTGCACTGATTTTCATAATTCTTATCCCCTTCCCGGTTACTTTAGTATATTTTATTTACTTATCTTAAATCCAGCTTCTTCAAACAGGCCCAACGGTACCTCATCTGCAGTCAAATAAGTTTTAAATTCTTCTGCAGCCTTTGCCTGTGTATCATCCGCTTCAGCATTCTTTACCAGACCAACCGGATAAACTGCTGGTTCTATCTGGCTGTTATCTGCTTCGGCAATGATCTCCACCTTGTCAGCCATGGATGCCGCGTCAGTGGCATATACGATACCAACCTCATTGCTTCCCTCAGCTACTGCAGTAAGCACAGCCGTAACATTGGCTCCTTCATTGATTTCCATGGCTATCACCTTATCCAGCATACCCATATTAGTGAACAGCTGGCGGGCATACTGGCCAACCGGCACATCCTCCCCGGCCAGTGCAAGACTGGAGGCTTCGGTGATATTATCGAATCCGGTCACTTTTGTCTCCATACCGGCGGGCTTGATCAGTACAATCTTATTGGTCAGCAGATCCGTCACAGAGCCATCCACCACAAGGCCGCCGTCCTCCAGCGCTTTCATCTGCTTGGTCGCCGCGGAGAAAAATATATCACACTCTGCCCCTTCTTCAATCTGCTTCTGCAGGGTTCCCGAACTGTCCGCATTGTAAATAATGGTCACTTCCGGATGATCCGCCTCGTAATCTTCTTTGATTTTCTCCATAGTGTTTTTTAAGCTGGCTGCGATGAACGCATAGATTTCTGTTTTTTTTCCCGATGCAGCAGCAGTGGTCTCCGCTTCTGTCGATGCTTCAGCGGCGGTGGTCTCTGCTTCTGCTGCAGGTGCGGCGGTTGTAGTACTCTCTGATGCCGCAGTTGTCGCAGATGCAGAAGCGCCGCATCCGGTCATCAGCGCTGCCGTCATTATAATCGCCATCCATAATGCCATCGTTTTTCTTTTCATAATTTTTCTCCTCCTGATTCTTCTTATTATTTATCTAAACAGTTTGCCTGTATGGCCCAGATTCAAGACTGGCCGGCGATCCGCCCGTCTGCAGATATTGACGCATATCCTGGCATGCATTCGAAAGAATACGGCAGACGTATCCGTAATCACATGATTTCATTTTTTATCCTGTATCTGCTGGGGATTTACGAAGTAAGAATATCAGGTTCGGAGCAAGTTTCCTACAGATATAGGACGTTGCCCCTTTGCAAAAGAATTAGAAAAACTTTTTAGTTATAAAGCTTGGCAGAATTCCCATTCCGGAGTCTCCGCCCATATTTCCGGTTTGTTATTTTATATATGGAATGCCTGCTTTCTGCGGCTTTATTTAATTTTAAGTCACATTTTATTCTTTTACCTTTTTCTTGTCAATAAAAAGTGTTTCATTTTTCTCTTTTCCTGTATTTTTTCTGTTTTTAATTACTTTTCTTCCGTTTTATTATTCATTTTATATTATAACTTCGGTATAATTCTATTTTACGGTTGCTGCCGGAATTAGGCACGGAGGCAATTTCTTAATATCTAAACCACGTCGGCCTTTCAGGATTTTTACCACTGCCAGATGTCACTTCCAGTCTTATAGAAATTGATTATGCCTTTGGCGTACTTCATGCAAATGAAATAAGTATTCCAAGTAACTCACAATGTTTATATAAAATGAAAGGGATGCAGTTGAATATCTGCATCCCTTCTTCCTATTTATGCACTCATTAACCCATAACACATTCTAAATGCTTACCGCAAGCCGCGCAGCTTCTTCTACGGCTGCCGCGATCCGCCTCGGCTGTACCGCGTCACCGATCACGTGCAGGTCAGGCACCTTACCTTTAAGACTCTCTTCCAGTGGATTGTAAGCCCTGGAACCAATTGCCAAAATCACATTGTCGAAACCGGAAAGGTGAAGTTCACCATCTTTCCCAGAACAGACAACACCGTCTTTGGTGAACTGTTCCACCTTGGTACCTGTCATAATTTCCACCCCGCTTTCACGCAGAGTCTTGAACACAAAGAATGCCACACTCCCGTTCATATCCGTACCGGCTTTGTCCAGCATCTCTACCACGGTCGCTCTGCGGTTCTCCGAAAGAAGGAATTCCGCAGTTTCCAGCCCGACCATACCGCCACCGACCACGAGGTTGTTGTAACCCATCTGCGCATTTCCGTTCAGAATATCATTTGCCTGCGTCACCCGGATTCCTTCGTTGGGGATATTCGGCCAGATGGGTGTTGCCCCCGTTGCCAGTATCACGATATCCGGTTTGCATGCCAAGATGCTTTCCGTGGTGGCCTCGGTATTGTAACGTATCTCCACGCCGTACTTCCTGCACATTATCAGATAGTATTTGATACCGCGCGCAAGTTCACTCTTATTTGGCGGCATGCAGCCGGGCAGAACCTGCCCGCCGGCTTTTCCTGCTTTCTCCAGCACTACCACATGGTGACCTCTGGCGGCGGCGACCCAAGCGGCCTCCAGTCCGCCAACGCCCGCGCCGACAATAACCACGTTCTTGGGGGAATTGGCTGCTTCGATATTCAGACTGCTTTCGTGGCCGGAAAACGGATTTAGCATACAGGAGACGCCATGATCTCCCGGTAAAATACCTGGAGTGCCATTGCAGCGTGTCAGGCAGCCTACACATGGAGAAATCTCGTCGATTCGATTTTCCTGTACCTTCAGAGGAAACTCCGCATCAGCAAGGGAAGCACGTCCAAGTGAAACAAAATCCGCAATCCCATCCTCAATGAGGGAATCGGCAAGCACCGGATCGTTAATACGGCCTACTGTAATGACGGGGATTTTAACAGATTTTTTGACTGCTTCAGCATATTTGGTAATAAAGCCAATGGGTACATTGCTGGGCGGAACCATATAAGGCATCACGGCATAGGTGCCAAGTGAGATATGAAGCGCATCTGCACCGCTGCGTTCCAGAAGTTTAGCCAACACTTTCGTCTCGTTAATCTGCCGTCCGCCTTCCACTAATTCTTCTCCGCTGATGCGGACGCTTACGGGGAAATCACCGCACTTTTTCTTGATGTTTTGAATAATTTCCGCTGCAAAACGCGCCCGGCCCATCAAGTCACCGCCAAATTCATCCGTCCGTTTATTCACATAAGAGGATAGAAATTGCGCAATCAAATATCCGTGTGCCGCGTGAAGCTCCACTCCGTCAAATCCGGCCTCTTGCGCACGCACCGCAGCATCACCGAATTTCTCAATCAGACCGTAGACCTCTTCCGTGGTGAGTTCCCGTGGCTGGCCGCCCAACATCGGACAGGGAATCGCCGAAGGCGCCACCGGCTGCATACCCGTGGTTTGCTTCATTGTTTGCCTGCCCGCATGATGAAGCTGAATAAAGATTTTGCCTCCCTCCCTGTGAATGCGATCGGTCAGCCGCCTGCAGCCGGGTATGAATTCATCCGAATAAATAGCAAGCTGGCCCGGATTGGCTTTCCCTGGGGGATCAACAAATGCATACTCGGTGATGACCAGGCCAAAGCCTCCTTTTGCCCGTGCAACAAAGTATTCAATGAGATCGTCGGTGACGGAGCCATCCATTCCGCCGTGCCCGCTGCCCATTGCAGGCATAATCATCCTGTTTTGAAGTGTGACGTTTCCGATATTACCTGGTTGTAGCAAACTGTTAAACATAATATCATTGTCCTTTCTTTAAAAAAAATATTCTTTCGGAGCCAAACATGGCTCGTCAATCCGGCATTGAAATTTGGCAATAGTCTCCATCTCTAAACGGTACAATTCCAATAAAAATTCCCGTCCCTCCGCCGACCGATGACCGTATAGGCTTTCTCCATCCTGCAGCGTCCTTGTGGTAAGCATCGCCTCCTGTATAAATGCAAGCCTGCCTTCCAGAACTTTTCTGCGGATGTCAGGCGTCAGCAGGTGAAAGAAAGAAACCCGGATGAAAAATTCTTCACGATCAAAGGCAAGTGTATCCGTTATCGTATTGAGCGTTTGAATAAAGCTTCTTTTACCCGCCTCCGTAATTTCATAAACAAACCGGTCAGGTTTTCCTTCCTGCTGTTCTTCTCGTTTCATGATGTAACCAGACTTCTGAAATTTTTTCAGAATGGGATAAATGGTATTGTTGCTTATGCGTGTGCAGGCGCTGAAATTCCTTTTTAAGGTTTTCCCAAGTTCATAGCCATGCATTGGTTTTTCCATAAGACAACTCAGTGTGCAAATCTCATAATACATCCTGCTTCCTCCTGTACTTTAAAATCCGTTTCTGTTGTTTTGATATATTTTTCATAAACATGTGCGTGTTCGTAGTTACAGGCAGCCAGGAATTTGCCGAATACCATATGCCTGCAATGTTTATCCTTCTAGTTAAATTTATTAATAAAACAAAGTATATTATGTTAATGTAACATATTCCAATATAACTTAGTCTACTCTATCTTATTTCATTTTGCAAGTAAAAACTATTGGAATCTTCTGCCCAAGGGATCAGGGTGTTATAGGGCTTACTTTACAAAATGTTGGAATCGGAGGGGAACAATAATGGGCTTCAACCGAAAAGGAGCTGTTGCAAAAGTAGATTAAATCTACTGGAGCAGCAGCACCATTTTTATGCCAAATAAAAAAAACGGACTCCAAAGAGTCCGCAATCCGCTTCGCTACTTGCTCACGGCGTCCCCGATAGTGGGGGGGGAGGCCCTGCCCCGCTTTATCGGGCAAAACCCAATAGCAGCTGTCGCTGCCTGTCAGGTGGAGCCTGTACTCTACCTGACACAAACAAGTTCCCACCCACCACTTAATGCTTTTCACATCTGAAGTGGGGGACTTACTTGATTCAGTTAAATTTCTCAACTTGGCGTCATTGATTTTAAAAGTCCTTTACTGCCATAATAATCCCTGAAGCATTCAAACTGAACTTATTCTGCAAATCCGCAGACTTCCCCGAACACCCGAACCGGTCCTGTACTCCAACCCGGTGCAGTTTTGCATTCCCATTCTCCGCCAGCACTTCAGCCACCGCACTTCCAAGCCCGCCTATCACACTGTGATCCTCAGCCGTCACAACTTTTCCGATCTTTTTCGCATAGGTCAGAATCAAATCCCGATCAATCGGTTTGACACTCGCCATATCAATGACTGCTGCAGACAGCCCATCCTCGGATAGAGTTTGTGCCGCTGCCAGCGCTTCATATACCATATCACCGATGGCTATAATCACCACATCATTTCCATCCCGGAGTACATTGCCTTTCCCTACCGTGAACCGAACCGTGTCTTTTGCGTAAACCGGAGGTGACGACATTCTGCCGAATCTTAAATAAACCGGTCCGTCTATCTCCATCGCAGCTTTCACCGCCTCAAACACACTATATTCATCACAGGGTACTATCACTGTCATTCCCGGTATCGTCCTCATCAGTGAAATATCTTCAATGCACTGATGAGATGCTCCATCCTCTCCGATCAGAATCCCTCCGTGGGTGGCCCCGATCTTCACGTTCAGCCCGGGATAGGCAATGGAATTCCGAATCTGCTCATAAGCCCGCCCTGCTGCAAACATTGCAAAAGTGCTGGCAAACACGCACTCCCCAGTCGATGCAATTCCGGCTGCTGCAGACATCATATCTCCCTCACTGATTCCCATATTAAAGAAGCGGTCCGGATAACGCTTCGCAAATCGTATCGTCTGCGTTGCCTTGGACAAATCTGCATCAAGTACCACGAACTCCCGTTCCTGCCCCAGCACAGCCAGCGCCTCCCCATAGGCCTCCCGCGTTGACAAATATCCCATCACTCTGCCGACCTCCGTTCCTTCTCCGTCTCCATTGCCGTTAATTCCATGACTGCCCGCTCATATTGGTCATCATCCGGGGAAAGCCCATGCCAGACAGCCTGATTCTCCATAAATGACACGCCTTTTCCCTTCACGGTATTGCAAACAATCACTGATGGCACACCTTTCCGGCCTTTTGCCGCAGTTACCGCCGCCTTTATCGCTTTCACATCATGCCCGTCAATCTCGTCCACATCCCAGCCAAACGCCTGAAACTTTTCACCAATTGGTTCAACGTTCATCACTTCCTCTGTCCGGCCGTCAATCTGCAAATGATTGTGATCCACAAACAAAACCAGATTATCCAGCTTATAATGCGCGGAAGTCATCGCCGCCTCCCAAATCTGCCCTTCCTGCAATTCCCCGTCTCCGCAGATACAATAAACAGTATAATCTTTTCCATGATACTTTCCAGCCATTGCCATTCCATTTGCTGCCGAAAGTCCCTGTCCCAGAGACCCCGTGGACATATCCACGCCCTTGGTCTTCACCATGGAAGGATGGCCCTGAAGATGACTTCCTACCTGCCGCAGTCCTTTCATATCCTCCTTCGGGAAAAATCCTTTTAATGCCAGAGCCGCATAATAAGCCGGCGCCGCGTGCCCCTTAGAGAGCACCAGCCGATCTCGATCAGGGTCCTCAGGCTGCTTTAAATTCACCTGCATATCATGAAATAACAGCACCGAAAGAATCTCAGCCACAGACAGCGAACCGCCCGTATGACCGCTTCCCGCCGCATGAATCCCTTCCAGGGCCAGCAGTCGGATCTCCATCGCCATTTTCTTCAGAACGCTGTCATCCCTTTCATAATTATTGCACATAGCGTTTATCATATCCTTTCTGAAATCCCATCATTGCCTTCATATCTTCTCCCCTGTCAGATAAGAGATCATCTCTTTACAGGAGGAAACCTTCCGAATCTTATGTATCAGTTCATCATCCGCAAGCTTCGCCGCAACCTTAGACAGCAAAAGCATGTGATTTCTTCCAAAATCCTTGTCCGCATTGACACAGAACAGGAAAATGGTATCCACATCTCCCTCATCCAAAGTCTCCCACTGAATCGGTGCCTTCAAAGTCGCAATTGCAATTCCCGGCTGCTTAGCGCTCAGGCTCTTACCATGGGGAATGGCAATTCCTCCCCCAATTCCCGTGACTCCCTCCGCCTCACGCAGATAAATATCTTTTACAAATTCATCGACATTATCGATGTAATGATTTTCATATAAAAGCTGCGATAATCTGTTTAATGCCTCATTTTTATCCTTTACATCCAGGCCAATACGTATAATTCTTTCATCAAGTACATCTTTAAGCTGCATCATTCACCTCTATTGAATCAAATATTGATAAAGCTCATCCCGGTCCAGACTCCGTAGATAGCCAAGGCTGCTCTCGGTCTCGATCAGCTCCAGAAAGCCCTTGTAAAAGAGCTGGATCAGCTTCGAGTCATCCCGGTTTTCAACCTTAAACGCCAGGAGAAATACTGTATCCACAGCGTTTTCCATATTCCATTCCAACGGACTGTCTAGGAGTGCCACTGCCACCTTGGAGTGATTGGCAAATCCAGAATTCCCGTGGGGAATGGCAACCCCATTCCCGATACAGGTGGACACTGTCTTTTCCCGTTTTAAGATGGATTCGTGATAGTCTGCGGTCACATGACCCAGCGAAACCAGACGATCAGACAGCAGCTTCAGCAATTCCTCTTTGTCCCTGACTTTCACATCCGTAAAAATCAACTGCGGATCAAATAAATCATGACAGGACGGATCAAACTTCATTTTTGTTTTTAATTTGTGATTATTAAGGATTTCAATCCGGTGCTGGATCTCCCCTATTTCCTTATCCGCCAGCGGCGAACCGACTTGCAGAACATTATTACTGACAACGCCTAAATCCGACGTTGAGACAATCAGATCATATTGCTGCAGCATAGAGCGTTCAAAATCATGCAAGGAAATAATTGCAATCGTCTCCACCTTCGGAATTGAAATCCTGATCTTGTTTGCAAACAGCTGATTTAATCCCATCCCCAGGTTCGTGACCAGCGCCATGCTCACCGGATTGGACAGCCGTTCAAGGGAAGCCTGAAAATACAAAGCAATATAGCTTAATTCCGTTGAAGAGATATTAATGCCATAGCACTCTTCAAACAGAATTGACAAGGCCCATGATACCCGATACATCTGTTTATACTCTTCCTTGATAAAGTCACTCAGTGTCTTGGTCGTCTTTTTCTCAAACCGCATCCGGAATATGGCCGGCCGGATGTGATTTAAAAGCCCATAATATAATTCCCTGTCCCTGGTCAAGTCCATACTCAGCACTTCACTGATCACTTCAACAATACGGGTAATAAATATCTTCAGTTTTTCGTCGTACTCGTAAGCGGTATTTTCCTCTGCCCCTCCGCCGTGTATCAGATAAGAACACAGCAGTTGGATGGAAAAGTAGATGGTTTCTTCCTCACTGATCTTAACAAAAAACTTTTCCTCAATCATCAAAAACAAGGATTTTGACCAGTTATACTCTTCATACCTGGGGATTGTATCCCGGTCTGCCTCCGAAATATTCAGTAATCCAAACCGGCCGCGGACAATGGCCAGCGTCGCGTAAATAAGCAGGGAATGAAAGGACTCTTCAGCAAACTTCAAGTCCCACTTGTCCTTCATCGTGAAAATACATTTTTTTAACAAAGCTAAGTCAAGCCCTCTGGCAAAAAAGCTGATGGCCTCATCAATGCTGTACAATCCGTTATTCAGCACCAGATGTTTGATTGCCAGCCGGATATTTTCTTCGCTTCCTGTTAAAAAAATCCCATAATTCCGCCGGAAATTAAGCCGGAGTTCAAACACTGCCAGCCACTCTTCACAGACCTTCAAATTCTTTCTGACCACTGGAATGGAATCATATACCTGTTCACTTAACTCATTTAAGGTCAGCCGGTTATCCTTCGACGATAGCAGCAGAAACAGGTAATTATCAATTTGCTGTCTCCCGGTTGCGATACTTCCCGAACCAAAACTGGAAAACAGTTTCGGAATCGCATTGCTGTTTTTTACCACCAGATGCAGACCTTTCCGCGGTGATTTCTGTATACAGCCATACCCGGATTCCTTCAGCGTATCATTAAGAGCGTCTATTTTTCGACGGATCGTGCTGTCGCTGGTCTCCAGAACCGACGCAATCTTGGATACGGATATGTATTCATTTTCACTTAGCAGCAATAGTATATTGTGTAATAAGATACTATCTTTTACCTGTTTCATCGTTCACTCCTGATATCGTGTCATTGGGATTTCAACCTACCATAAATAGGATTTCCCAGTTGCCCCAAATAGATCCATCTTTTCCTGAACCGTAAACTTCACCGTTTCAATGGTCGGATTAAAGACCTGCGGCGGCATAAAATTACCGGTGTTTGTATAAATTTCATGAACCTTTGCAAAAAAAACCTGCTTAATATCACTCGATATGTTAACTTTTTGAATTCCGATCTCACAGGCCTGCCTGATCTCCTCATCCGGATTATCGCTGCCACCGTGCAGCACCAGCGGCACGGTGGCAACTTTATTGATCTCTGCCAGCAGTTCCAGCTGCAGTTTGGGCTTCAATCCCTTGGGATAAATGCCGTGGGCAGTGCCGATAGCAATCGCCAGCGCGTCACAGCCGGTCGCTCCGACAAAATCAACAACTTCCTCCGGATTGGTATAAGTAACATCCGTAACTCCGCCCTCATCCGAACCGCTGACCTGGCCGATGGTGCCGATTTCCGCCTCCACAGATACACCCAGCCAATGGGCAAAATCCACGATTTCTTTTGTATGCCGCTTATTCTTAGCCAGCTCCAGCAGGGAACCGTCATACATCACGGATGTGAATCCGGCCCGGATCGCCTCCACGCACTCTTCCATGGTCTTTCCATGATCCAGATGCAAGGCAAAGGCCACTTTGCTGTCTTTCAGCCTCTGAGTCACATATTGGAAGAAATGAGGAGTAGCATATTTAAATTCCCCTGGTGCAAACTGCAGAATCGCAGGTGTATTTGTCGCCTCCGCCTGCTCAACTACTGCCCTCACCAGAGCCAGATCCGAAGTATTGAATGCGCCAACAGCAAAATGATTCAACTTAGCTACTGTTAACATTTCCTTTAAATTGTATAGCATAATGCCTCCTGTTTATATAATTTCAATTTCAATTTCGTCCAGATCTTCATCTGAAAGTTCTTTTCCCAAATCCTCATTTCGATTTTCATCTGCCTCAGTAACCGGTTTCTTTATTATCGAAAGAACTGCTGCTGTGATAACTACACCGCTCCCCAGTGAGAGAAGTCCTTGAACCGGCGATGAAAAGAATGGGAAGGCGATAAACCCGCCATTTAACAGCTCGGAAGAATTTCCCCATACCATGGAGAGCCCGCCTGCCACAAAAGAACCGCAGACACAGGCGGTCACTACCCGCAGCAGATCGCGCGCTGCAATCGGTATCACACCTTCTGAAATCATAAAGCAGCCCATGATGGAGGCGGCTTTTAATGTCTCCTTTTCCTGTCTGGTGTATTTATTTCTCATCATCAGGCAAGAGAGTGAAATTCCCAGCGGCTGAATCATACTGGCGATAATTTGGACGGTCTTGGCATCACGGATTCCCTCCGCATAAAGAGCATTGACAAATGCGGTCGCAGTTTTATTAACCGGTCCGCCAAAATCAAAGGTTGCCATCGCTCCCAGCATACCGCCATAAAGAAACTTGGAACCGGATGATAAGGATTGTAAAAAAGCGGTCATTGTTGCCATCAGCCAGACAATCGGCCCTTTTATAACAGCAAACATCAACATCCCCGACACAGCCGTAGCTAAAAACGGTATGAGCAGCATTCCCCTTAAAGCTTCAATCGTCTTCGGCAATTTAATATATTTCCGGCATAAGTTCACTACGACACCGACCAGAACACCGCCCACCATACCGCCGATAAAGCCGGTATTAATGTTGTGGGCCAGCCAGCCGATGATAAAGCCCGGTGCCAGTCCCGGCTTGCCGCTTATGGAAAAGGCAATGTAGGCACAAAAGATTGGTGTCATCATCTGCATGCCCAAAGATCCGGTCTGGAACATCCAGTACCCAATACCATTCTCGCCGAGATTCGCAACCGACTGTCCCGCCAACGCCCTTCCGATTGCCATCGTCAAACCTGCACCGACCACCAGCGGAATAAAATAAGAAATACCGGTCAATATGTGCTGCTTCAATTCCTTCAAGTTAATGATATCCTTCATAGTGCTCCCCCTATTTATCAATCACTTTTTCCACTTTCTGCATAAACCCGATGGGATTTTTAATCAATGTCGAAGTATCTACCTTGATAACTTTTTTCCCTTCAAAGCGCTCCGCCTTATCAATCGCCACGTCAACTGCCAGAATGACCACATCTGCATCTGCAATAGCCTTCGGATCCAGTTCATTCTCTATGCCGATATTTCCCTGTGTCTCACAAGCAATGGTATGCCCGCGAAGCTGTGCGCTCTTTACCAGCTTTTCTCTGGCAATGTAAGTATGCGCGATTCCTGCAGTACATGCTGCTACCCCAACAATTTTCATTCACAAATTCTCCTTCTCCGAGATAAATGGTATTCCAATGGTTACCTTACAGCCCTTTCCTTCCAGCCTCAAATCTTTACATGCCGCAGGTATCAGGGCCGCATGTCCCTGCACCAGCCGGAATGCTTTATCACCCTCTCTTAGTATCAGATCATGTTCCACCGGAATCAGAATCCTGTGTCCGTCAAACTCCGGCAGAACGTAAGTTCCGTTGAGTTCGGCAAGCTGTATGCCGAATGAATCATTGTCCGATTCATTGATCAAATCCGTTATGATGTATTGTTCCTGCTTCTCAATAATGCGTTCCTTCATAATAACCTTATGGACGATCTGTTCATCTGTATAGGTTGTGTAGTCAAACAAACTGAGGCCGTCGTCCGTGCTGAGTCCGCAAAACATCTCTTCATCGCTCAGCGTCATCTGATTAATGTTTCGCTCCACTCTGACCGTTACATCGTTACACTCATGGTATTCCAGGAACAAACAGCCTGGTCCCACACAATGCACCATTCCCGCCGGAATTAAAATTGTCTGTCCCCGCCTGACCGGTATCTGGTGCAGGCAGTCAAGCATCTTCGGAACATCCTGCTTTTCGATTAAATCCGCCCAAAGCTGCCTGGTCACATGAGGTTTAAAGCCGGCATATACGCATAAGTTATGTTCCTCTTCTCTGGTTCCTGCAATGTACCATGCCTCGCTCTTACCCATGTGCATCTGGAAAAATCTTCTGGCATCCTCCCGCTTTGGGTGGCACTGCATCACCAGTCTGACCTTAGTATCTCCCGCCCGTGCCAGAACTGTCAATTGACTGGGATTATATTTATGAAATCTTTTTCCCAGCACTTCCTCCGGATACTCCCGGATAATATCGCTTAACAGCAGCGCTCCTTGTTCCTCTATTGTTCTGCTGACTGCAAATCCCTCCTCCTTTCCCTTGGAAATTGCGCCGATGGATGTGACAAGCAGTTCCTCACACATATGGGTATCTTCACCCGCCTCAGCCTTCCGCCACTCATTCAGCAGTTTCCCGCCGATGTAAAATCGTTCAATCCGATTGTCCTGGAACAACAGCGGTTGTTGAACTTGTGTCTCATCAATCATGTGTCATGTACTCCTTTCCTAATTTTTGATATTTCACAAAATTATCAAATTACAACTGGATACAGCAACAATTATCGTCCAGCTGTTGTGTCCATTATATACGAACAGACATATATGAAAAATAAACAAAAAAAATTATTAATGTGCTCAATATTCGTTTATTTTTATTTCCAAATAATGCAGTTGTTTATTTTTATTTGTGTATATGTAACACAAACCATAAAGTAAAAAATGAGATAACCTAAAGAGGTAAACGATACCCTAATAGTTCAACACAGCTTTTTTCTGTGTCTTACTATCAGGGTACCGTTTACCCCTTTTTAGATCTGTGTCATAAACCTGTAATATTAAAGGACGGTATATATCAATTATTCAGTCCTTTTTTCACACCTGAACATCTTACAGCCCATGTAACTCTGTGCCTGATTTAAAACATATGCCGCTCTATTCTGCAGCACCTGTCAAGCGGATATTCACAATCCGCTCCGTTACTTGCTCACAACGTGCCTCGCTTTACCGGACTTACTTGATCCGGTTAAAATAAATCTGCTCCAGTTCCTGAGGTTCAAACTCCAGTTTTAAATATGCTTTCGTAAATGCATTTGCAGCAATTTCCTCTGCCGGGAGAATCCGTCTTGTCACAGGAATCATCTGGAACAGCTTCACCTTACGTTTGAAGGAATCCCCCGTCCTTCCCCAGCGGAACATCTCAAAATAGTGGTACATTTCATGGCACAGGATAATTTCTTTTACAAGATCTCGCTCCATCTGCCGGGATATTATACGAAGCACCTGACTGTTCAGCAGCACCTTTTTCTGCTTAACATGAAACTCTGCAAATTTCACAAAGTTTGGGCGGGTATTATCCTTGTCGTTTTCTTCAAGAATAAGAATTCCCTGCATGTTGAGAATCTGGCTGGGTACTGCTGAGCGGAACTCAGCCTTAAGTTCATCGGCTCTCTTCTCTCCAAACCGGACAGCCTCCCGGATTATTTCGATTTTTTCCTGTTCAGGCAGGGATTTTGTATATTCAAACCGTTCAAACATCTGAAGCCCTGATTTTTCCACTCTGCTGTATTCCTGTGCCATATATTTTCACCTTATCTCTTCTTGATAATTGCCAGATAATCACTGCCTGGTGTCAGCCGCTTAAACTCAAGGTCTGCCAGAGCCATAATCTGTTCTTCGCTGTCCAATCCGGACAAATCTGCAATCTTGCCATTTACCACCAGATGGATAATCGGAGAAGTTTTCCCTGATTCATCGAACTTCATATGTTCTTCCACCCGTTTTACAAAAGATGCTCTGTCTGATTCACGGATTACATAATTATCACTGTCATCCACATTTAACCGGATCACTCCGCTCATATCGATTACACAAGTGGTCCGCATTTTTTTCTTCATAAAAGGAAGAAAACCTTTTTTTGATGACACAACGTCAAAGGCATGGAGAGTCGGTGAATGATAGATATCATTGACAGCACTTACTTCCTGATTACTGAAAGCCTGGATTACCTTATCCTTAATCTGTTCATCATCCAGCACTTCTCCATGAGATGTCTTTGCACTTAAGTCCGTAGTCCCCACTGCAGTTGCCCGTACAATATTCTTGGCCGTGTCAATATCTATGGTTATTTCCACAGACTCCGGTGAGGCGCCTGAGCGGATCGCAGCCTGCTCCGCCTCATTCCTTATCTTCATAATATCATCCTGTGTTGGATTTACAATCGTTCTTTCCACAGAATCGCGCACCATGGCCAATGCCGCACCTATGGTAGCAATTACTGAGGCATTCTGGGCGACTTTGTACTTAAGCTTCATCTGTTCCGCCACGTATGGCACCACAGAGCTTGCCCCGCCGCCTCCTCCTGTCAGTATAAGGTAATTTTTCGACAGATTATATTCTTTGACAAATTCCTCTACAGCAGGAACAACCTTGGCAACAGCTATAACCATAATCTCCGAGGCAATACTTTGTGCCGGGCGGCCAAATTCCCGCTCCAGTATCTCAAATATGATTCTGACGCTTTCGGGATTTGCCCTGGCATAATCGCCATCTCCAACTTTTCCAAGATAATTTGCCGTACAAGTCAAGGTCACTGCGTAACGTTTTCCTTCTTTCGTCTCCAATGCCAGGAAATCACAGGTTTTATCTTTTGGCGTAGTGACACTGATCACCTTTGCCCCTTCCAGCTCCTTTGAATCTGCAAAGCATGCATAGGCAAGTCCGGCAATATGGGAACTTCTCGGTCCCACATCTATGATTTTCTTCTGGTTAAAACGTATCATGCTTCCGCCGCCGATACCTATTGTATGGATATCCAGTGATGTTACATAAGTATTATGACCGCCAATCTTAGAATACTTTGTTACTACTTTCCCATTCCTGATTGCGGATATATCGGTACTTGTTCCTCCGACTTCCAGAAAGATTCCGTCTGATATCTTTTCGTACATCAAAGCTCCCGCAACCCCTGCTGCCGGCCCTGACAAAACAGTGAGTATAGGACGTTTTTTGACCTCATCGATCTGCATGACACCGCCGTCACTTCTCATAATCATTAGAGGTGCCTTGATCTGTGCATCTTTTACTGCCTGACCGGTCAAATCCGCTGTCTGCATCATCTTCGGAAGAATTGATGCATTAATAACTGCTGTTTTCGTCCTTGCCCTCAGCCCGTAAAGTTTCGACAATTCATGGGTTGCAGTGACCATCATGCCTTCTTTGGCTGCAGCCTCGGCTGCCTTCTCCTCATTTTCAGGGTTGTCCACGGAAAAAGCTTCGCTTACAACAAGTACATTGATATGCTCTTTCTTAAAATCTTCTACTGCCTGAATGACTTCAGCCTCCGGCACTCCATTCCCTGTATTGATGAATTTATAGGAGGTTTTTATCTCTTTGTCATCCTCTAGTTTTACTCCTCCAATATCCGTATCTGCTTTTACTTTAGCCACACCGATACCGCTCCCCATACCCAAAATACCGATTTCGGCCACATCGCCTTCTAAAAGCGCATTGGTTGCCTGAGTGGTCCCATGCGCTATAAAGACCACGTCCTCTGAGCTGCAATGGATTTCCTCCAGCAGCATGTTCAATATGTCAATTACCCCTCGGGTAACTCCTTCTTCTGCATGATGGGTCGTGTGAACCTTTTTGATGCCTACGATTTCATATGTCTCATTATCAAGAGCAATGGCATCTGTAAAGGTTCCTCCCACATCAATTCCAATCCTTATTTTTCTTCCCATCATTTTTTCCTCATTTACTCAATTTACTACATAAAGAATACTACTGCAAGAATGACTCCTGCCAGTACAAAGAGAGCATCGATCAGGAATGTTCCCCGCGTATACTTTCCAACTCCCAGCTGCATATAACCGCATGCCCAGGTTACCTGAGAAGCTGTCGGGTCATTCACTGCCACATAATAATCATAAAGCCAGGCCAAAGTTACAATCAGTCCAATGGGAAGCCCTGTTCCCAGAAGAATACCGATCAGAGCAGCCCCCAGCCCCCAAGGATTTAACGGTCCTCGGTACATTGTCAGGAACGGTCCGATGGCTCCAAATACCAGAATAATCATAAGCGGTGATGTGGGCACGACTTTTGTAAGCAGCGCCTGTATGGGGGCCAGTAAAAGCTCCTGCTTTGCGGCTGCCAATACCATACCGATGCCCATCATAATCACAATTGTCACAGAAACATTGGCAAAACCATCAAATGCTGCTTTATTTATTAAATCAAGGGAACCCTTGAATCCCACTTTCCATTGGGTACATAAAACTGCATAGATAATACCTGCAATCAGTGCAGTATTCACGTCCCACTTAAATGCCATAACAAGTACCAGAGGAATCACAGGAGCAAGTACGGCGTATAAAGGTACATCGCTGTCATTGGCTGAGACTGATTTTTTCTCTGCGGACCAGGAAAATACCGGCCCCTTTACCTTGATTCCAATAACAATTAAAAGAATACTGATAATAATACCTGGAATAATCAGCATGATAGCCGTATTCTTCACAAGCGGGTCTGACGCTTCCAAACCTACAAGATTACCGATAAACGTCCATCTTGCAACATTCATGAAATATCCAATAGACGTTCCCGCAAGCATGACAAATGCTGCAATCACCTTAGGTACACCGACAGACAGCATAATCGGGAACACAATTAAGCCAAGCATAATCTTAGCGCCTACTCCGCTTAAACCGATGAAACAAAAACCGCAGGCCAGAAAACAAAGAATAGCCATAAAATATGGATTATCCCCTCCCATTTCTGCCGCACTGCGGATTAATTTCTCAGCAATGCCTGTCTTTCGGATCACTTCTCCAAGCACCGCCGCTATCAATGTTGAAAAGATAGCACCCGACAGACCGGAGATCCCGCCGCCTACAACATCATTCATAATTGTTTTTACAGGTATTCTTACGATAAGGCAGAGTACCACTGCCATAAGCGGCAAAGCAGCCACTGCATTGATTTTATCTGTTACCATCAAGGCAACGATAATAATAAATGCCGCTATAATTAAAACTGTTGACACATTCATAATCCCAACCCTCTTCTTTCTTCTAATCGAGTATGTACTTTCAATTTATTTATGCCTTTTTAAGCACTGTCCCTGCTCTTCCAGTATTTCCTGCAGTCTTTTGGTATCAAGCTGCTTTAGCTTTATATCACTTCTGACAGCCAGGGCTGCTGCTGTTCCGGCTGCCTGAGCCATTGCAAAGACACTTGGCATAATCCGGATGGCTCCCAGTGCCTCATGAGTTGCCGACACGCAGCGGCCTGCTGTCAGGACATTATCCAGATCTCTGGTGAGAAGGATACGGAATGGGATCTCATATACATCGGCCACATCCGTGTGCTCTTTCTTATAGCTCGTCCCAGTGAGAGCTCCTTTCGCCGGATGCAAATCTACAGGATAACTGCACAGGGCTATGGTATCCTGGAACTCTGTGTTCTCAATCATATCCTGTTCCGTCAATATGTATTCGCCTATGATCCGCCTTGATTCCCTGACTCCCACGTTTGCTCCCACCTGAGCCAGGCGTGCATTCTCTAAGCCGGGAAGCTGTTTGAAGAATTCCATCAGAAAATCCACCTGTCTCATGCCATCCATATAAGCCTGATTCATATCCTTGGAATCCACCGGATTCCTCCCCTGGATACGGGTGGTATTCAGTCTCCACTCTCCCGGATTGACCATGTGGTACATGCCTATCTTATTCCGGTTAATGTTGAATTTGCCTTCCTGTCTTGCCTTCTCAATGATATGGTGGTAAGGCAGGTATCTTGTTTCTTCGTCCTGGCTTAAAAATTCCTCGATTTTCTCATCATCAGCGTTGTAAATCCAGAAAAACAGTGTCATGGGCTGCAGTCCTGTCTCCACATCCTCCATCTCACAGGCAGCACCTGCCTTTACATTTACAAAGGCATCTCCAGTACAGTCTATTACTATTTTCCCCTCAAACAGCCGGAGGTCGTTTCCATCAAATGCCACAATTCCAGTAACTCTGTCACCCTCCATCTCCACATCCAGAATGGTGGTGTTCAGATAACATTCCACGCCGGCCTCCACCAGCATCTCCAAAAGCACCATCTTTAGTGTCTCCGGATGAAACGGAGTTACATTATTATGACGGAGCTTGATATAACAGCCATAGTTACTTACAGCCCCTGTCTTAGATGGATGAACTGCACCGCCCTTTTCTTCCATTCTTTCAATAATTTCATTAAAAATCCCCTTGATAATCTGCTGTTTGCCTGAAGGGTCAAAACATGTCATAAATGGTCCAACCAAACCATTCGTCGCTGTTCCTCCTACAATGGATGTCTTTTCTACCAAAATTGTCTTAACCCCGTTCCTGGCACTGGCAATCGCTGCTACCACACCGGCACATCCCCCACCGCACACAATTACCTCTGCAGTTGTCACACTGCTGACCTTTGCTGTGTACTTTTCCATAGTTACCTCCTTTTTGAATTTCGTATTTTTAATTATCATTTCGTAATACGGTTTATTATTTGCATTAGTTTCGTATTACGAAACAACTTTGTGTTTTTATAATACATCTCTTACACTTTAATGTCAATTATTTTTTGTATTTTATTACAAATGCACAAATACAAAATCAAGGGCATGGAGAAGAGATTTCATAACTCTCTCTTCTCCATGCCCTTGTAAATGTCATTACACGTTTTTCTGTTTATCTATAAATATCCTGCATAACCCAACTCACCGGAAATACGGTTTACTGTATTCATCAAATCTAATATTTTTCTGGAGCGTACCTTCTGATCCTCCAATGATATGGAATGGATGCTCAACACGCATACCAGATTTTTGGAATAATCAAATACAGGCGCTGCTGCACAGGGGAGAGCACCCACGTCCCGTTCAGAATATCCGTAACCCTGAATAGAGATATTCTTAAGTTCCTGGCGGTATTCTGCTTCCTGCTTCACAGTAAGTCCTGATGGATACATGTTTTTGCCTTGCTGCCAAACTGCAATATTGGCACAGCAAGTCTTCACGATGATGCTCTCCTTTGCAAGTACCTCTCCAACACGCAGAGGTGCCAGCATGCCGCCTTCCAGACAGTCCATCACAACAAAATTGTGTTCCATGCGTTTGCTGACCAAAAGAAAACCTTCTTCTGAACACTGATCTTCAGAAGAGGAACTTACCTCTCCAGCCAAAAGTCCGGATATGTATTTACGTATAATAATCCGGATATCCACTTTCTCATAAAATGCATTGGCCAGGCTCAGTATCTTAAGACCCATAGAATATCGTCCCGTCTGTTCATCCTGCTCAACGAAGTTCTTCTCCATCAATGATGTCAGAAGTCGGTAAACCGTTGTCTTATGCATATCGACACGGCTGCTGATTTCCAGCAGCCCCAATCCCTCCGGCTCGTTGCTCAATACTTCCAATATGGTCAGGGCCTTACTTACCGAGGCCACTTTGTCTTCAAATCTGTTCGCCACTTCATCTCACCGCCTAATTTCTACATCATAATAACAAAAAAGCTCTTGCGCCGCAAGAACTTCTTTACTTTGCTTATAGCTAACCTAATTATATCCAATAACACGGGGCATCGTCAATCACAATTTTGCCCAGTGCGTTCAGCCACATCCACCAGTTACATGATACGCTATGATGTTGACTCTCCTGACCAGAAGATTTTTATCAGCGGTGCGTCCATAGCGGCCAGTAGTAATTCCCCCATAATATGATTTCTTTATCCTCAGGTTTGCCAGATTTTCAATATCATATCCGACCATTAAACAAATTGGTCAGTCACAAACCTTTTATCCACTAAATCAATTGGATATTCGCAATCCGCTTCGCTATTTACTCACAGCGTGCCCCGCTTCACCGGGCATGACCTCATCGCTGCTATTGCAGCTTGTCCGGACAAACCGTAATATTAGCTATCTTTTCATAGTATTTTACAATCGCAGAGTGATCATCCTTGTCATTATCATCTGCCCGCAATGCCTGCATGATTTCCATCAGCTGTCCTGTTAACGGCACCGGTGAACTGACTGCATGTGCCGCATTTAATGCGTTATTTAAGTCTTTGATGTGCAGTTCAATCCGAAACCCCGGTTTAAAGTTCCGCTCAAGCATCATCGGTGTTTTGGCATCCATAACTGTAGACCCGGCAAGGCCACCGCGGATTGCCTGATACACCAGCCCCGGATCGGTACCGGCTTTTTTTGCAAACGTGAGCGCTTCTGAAATCGCTGCTATGTTGACTGCCACAACCATCTGATTTGCCAGCTTTGCAACATTCCCGGAACCAAGTTCCCCGACATATACGGACGAACCGGCCATTACCATCAGCATTTCATAATACTTATCGAATAACTCCTTCTTTCCGCCGACCATTACCGACAGAGTACCGTCAATTGCCTTCGGTTCTCCGCCGGAGACCGGAGCATCCAGCATCTCAATCCCGAACTTCTTAAGCTCCTCACCGATGGCTTTACTCTCAGTTGGATCGATCGAACTCATATCAATTAAAACCGTTCCCGGCTTTGCGCCTTCTGCGACCCCGTTCTCACCCAGAACAGCGGCTCTGACATGGGGCGAATTGGGCACCATGGTTATAATCACTTCAGCCTGAGCCGCCGCCTCTTTGCCGGATTCTGCCGATGCTGCTCCGCAGGATACCAGTTCGGCCACCGCCTCTTTATTAAAATCAAAAACAACTAACTCATAACCTGCATTTACTAGATTTTTGGCCATCGGTTTTCCCATAATTCCTAATCCAATAAACCCGATTTTCATATTATAATACCGCCTTTCACGTCTATTTATATTTCATTTTACAGAATAAAATAATTGCTGAAAACACAAGTGTCATGATATTAATCGCCAATACCGTCAAGCCGTGTACATTAAAAACATGAACCGACCACATAGTTAAGCCTGCTACCTGCATCAAGTACATTCCCAGTGAAATAAAATCCGTATTTTTGTCTTAAAAACCTTAACTTCCTGCAACAAAATGCTATTGTCGTTAAGCGAGCTGCAATCATTCCTATCATATATTTATGCGATCCTGTAAACTGGCCGTTATAAATAATCATCCTGTTCAGGTATTTACATTCATAACAGCCAGTACATTTAATTACGTTTCTTCCTTTTTTTCTGCTTGATTTCCTCCATATATCTCGCCAATTTTTTACTTAACGAAAGGGTACTGTAATGAAAATGAATACTCATATATTTTTCCGCCAGTTCGGCATCATTTAATTCCAATGCCGTAATCACATCCTCATGCTCTTTATACGTATAAGGAATACGGCTCCCCTGAAATGGTATTACATAAGTAGAGAGCTCATATCTCGTTAAAATATTCTGAAGGAAGTCAGTTACATATGGATTGCTGCCGATACGGGCAATTGTCAGATGGAACTCACGATCCAGGGCATCGGTTTTATGGGTATTGTTCTCATCAAATTCCGATATCTGACGATTGAGTTCCCGCAGCCGCCATATGTTCTCCTCGTTTGCAAGAGGCGCTGCGTTGCGGGCCGATAAGCATTCCAGCGTTGTCCGCATTTGCTGGAGGTTCATCAGCTCCTCCAGTCTGAATTCCGGAACCTGTACGCCCCGCTGGGGATTATGAACGAGAAGGCCTTCATTCTGCAGCAGACGAAACGCTTCCCGCACCGGCGTCCGGCTCACACCAAACCGCTGGCACAAATCCGCTTCTTTAATCTTTTCGCCGGTTTTATACCGTCCTTCGGAAATGCCTTTGCGTATCTCCTGGGCAATCATATTCCCGGTAGTGTCCGTCGAATTCAGCATTATTTTCTCATCCATTATGTTATCCTCCTTGCCGGGCGGTTTTATGCCATTGCCCAGGCCCGATTTATTACTCGCTTTGTATTTGCTAAAATAATATCTTCTTCCTCATTATCCCATGGTTTCACTTCAAAAGAAAGTACATACGGGTTTTTTTCGTTAAAGAAGCCCTCGTCTTTCAGTACCCGGAAAAAATCCGTCAGCTCAGGCACATCATTTGCGCTGTCCGGAAAGCCGAACCTCGGATGCAAATCCCCATATGCCAGACAACCTGATTTTACCACGGCGTTGCCGATATGCAGATGGGTAATATAAGGCCGCAGTGTCCGGATGACAAATTGGCTGGTTTCATAAGTGGTCGGGAAATGGGATAAATCTACCAGCAGCCCAAAATTACTGCAGCGGCACCGCATATCAGCCGCAAACCTGGCCGCATAGGGTGCTGGGCCAATTAAGGCGGCTTTATCCATGTCAAAATCAAACACTTCCAGGTTTACATTCATTCCTTTTGCTGCCGCATACCTGCATACACTTGTGGTGGTTTTAAGCAGCTGCCGGTAAGCCTCATCCTTAGTTTCTTCCAGCCACCTGCCTGACAAAAAGGCAATCCCTTTGGCTCCCAGAGCGGCTGCCTCATCCACCGCATCCAGCAGAGTCTGCTCCGCCTTTTGTCTTCCCTCTTCGTTTAAGTCATTGGGGTTCAGCCCCGTTCCCAGTAAGCGCGGCTGTGCGCCATAGCAGACCGTCATATGACTCTGCTGAAGTAACACTTTGGTCCGTTCACGCTTCTCATCGTCCTTGATCGGACCGATTTCAATGGCGTCAAAAAAATCATCAGCCGCAATCTGGCGGACCGATTCCAGAATATCTTTTCGCGGATGACTCATCCACTGAATTAATCCAACTTTAAAATACTTATGAATAGATTCGTTCATTTTTTCTCTCCATTATTAAGGATTTACCACATTTACAGGAGTACCGTCAATAAATCTTTTCAAATTTTCTACAGCAATCTCCATCAGCCGAGCCCTGCTTTCTTTCGGCGCCCAGGAAATATGCGGAGTAATGATACAATTCGGTGCCTGAAGGAGCGGATTATCTTCCTGGATCGGTTCTGATGAGACCACATCCAGACCGGCTGCAAATACTTTGCCGTTTCTCAATGCATCAGCCAGATCAGCTTCAACAATTAACGGCCCGCGGGAATTGTTGATAATAATCACGCCATCCTTCATAACCCCGATAGTCTCTTTATTGATGATTCCTTCCGTTTCCGGAAGCAGCGGGCAGTGCAGAGAAATTACATCCGCCTCCTCCAACAAGGTATCAAGAGCACTGTAACTACATGTATCCGTTACCAGATCCGGGTTCTGATAAGCATCATAAGCTAAAATCTTCATTCCCATGGCCTGAGCAATCCCTGCAGTCGCCTGACCGATCCGGCCAAAACCGATAATCCCCATTGTCTTACCCGCCAGCTCAATCAACGGATAATCCCAGAAGCACCAATCAGGACCGGCACTCCAGCGCCCTTCGTAAACAGCCTGGCTGTGATGCCCAATATGGTGGCAGATTTCCATCAGCAGTGCAATGGCAAATTGTCCGACTGCTGCGGTACCGTATGTGGGAATGTTGCATACCGGAATGCCCTTTTTACTGGCAGCCCGGATATCCACAACATTATATCCGGTTGCCAGCACACCGATAAACTTCAGGTTTTCACATTGTTCGATGACGGCTGCCGTCAACGGCACCTTGTTGATGTATACAGCTTCGGCATTACCGATTCTTCTGATGATTTCAGCCTCGTCATCACAGGGGCTCCTCTCGTATACCGTCAGTGAGCCCAACTGTTCAAGTCCAGTCCAGCTGAGATCCCCCGGATTTTCTGTAAACCCATCCAAAACTACGATCTTCATTGTCCGATTCCCTCCTTTGCAACAGCATTAAAGCTGCACTAAAAATGCTTTATAAACTTCACCCTTTTCCATCGATATCTTCATGCCGTTCTTATAGAAGGTATCCTGTAATCCGGTTTTCGTCATCACCTTCACGGAGGCCGGCTTTATATCCTTTAATACCACTGATATCTCCGGAATCTCTGACGGCTCAAAGAAGGTCATTCCGTTGAAACCGGTCATATTAATCAGCTGCAGCAGATGCTGGGAATCATCAATCTGTGAAAGGAACATTTCCACCATCGGCCCCGCATCGGTAATAAACGGCCTGCTTTCAGCAGCCCCAGTCACATCCAGCAACAGCCGTTTGAACTCATCATACCCGTATTGATAGTAATTTTCCGCAATCATCCACGGTATGTAGATATTCCCGTTTTCACTGAATGCCATCATACTGGCCCCTGTTACCTGATGACCAAAGCAGCGCTCCGGCGGTCCAAACATCGCCTTTTCAACTTTTGGCAGCAGACCTCCGGTTTTCTCTAAGAGTTCTATCTCACGATACTGCTTATCCAGAAAGACCCATTGCTTATCTTTAAAATCAGAGAATACAAACTTGGGTTCTGTCAGCAGATAGGTGCCTCTCACATCAGTAATCTGTTCTTTTAACCGGACTCCAAACAGCTCACTGACATAAGCTTCATCACCCTCCAGCGCCAGGCCGCTGCCAACTACCCGTGCAGTGGTTTTAACCAGTGCCGCCTTAACCGCCTCTGAGAGTGTCCTCACTGCCGGCAGGAAAATCAAGTCATAGCGGTCGAATTCATCCATTATTGATTCAAGTGCTGCAACTTCAACAATTCGAAATGGAATATGTTCTTCTTTCAACATCCGGAACAGTCCACGGTATTCTTTGTTGATCACATGTCGGGCCGTATCACAAACCACCATGATCTTTTCATTATGCCTGAAATGTCCGTAATACCGCTCATAACGTTTATGATATTTGAAGATTTCACGAACTGACAAGAAATTATCATAGTCCGGATAATCATCAAAATTTCCGATAATACACCAGTCAAGCCCGGACCCGGCAGCCAGATTACCATATAAACGTATTTCATTCAAATATTTGGAAACTCCCATAAAGCGGTAGGGCAGGTCAACGGCATTAATGGCACAATTGGAACTGATCTTGTTTTCATAGCTGCCTTCTATCACCCCAACATTATCCGTACTGTTGTAAATCCAGAACGGAAGCAGCCGGTCCAGTGCCGAATTCGACTCATTTCTGACAATATCCACGCCGTGGGCGGTATAGGTACTGACCGCAATTTCCGGCGAAACGGAACGGGCCAGCTCGTGAATGCTGGTCAGAATTTCATTTAACGTAATCACCTTAAATTCCTGATATTTGCGGAATACCGGGTTGCTGTCATCTTCTTTCTCCGGCAATGGCTCACCGTACATTTCATAGAAACGCGACTGACAACCCTCACACTGACAAATTCCCACATCATTGCCGCTGTAATCAAAGGTGATATACCCGAACATATTAAAGAAAATTCCGTCTACTGGATATTTCTCCAGCACTTCCCGGATGATTTCCAGAGACCATTTACGCTGGTATTCACCATTTACACAGGTTGCTACCGTATCATGATAGCGTATTGGGGAACCATCAGGCTTCCTCGAATACCATTCCGGATGAGACTCATAGAACCGTTCATGGGTCTTGCTGAAATCGAAACGGGCAATGACTTTAATGTCATTTTCATGACATTTAGTTACTACCTCATTAAAAAAATCTCCTTCCATATAAGGACTTTTCCATTGACACTCCAGCTTGCTGGGATGAAAGGCCGTAATTCCCCCGCAGCCAATCTGTAGTACATTTACATCAAAACTTTTCAGCCATTCAATGTGTTTGTCAATATCCATGTTTGCATCAATATCCCGGATGTTGTTCTGAATCATCCGGAGATTATTTTTCATCCACCAAGCCATACTTACCTCTCATTCTGCCAGCCTATGCTGTTTCTATTGATATCATATTCCAAACGGATAATTTACTTAAACTTACAATCACCTGACTGCCTTCCTGGTGCCAGCTTACCGCTTCATCCTCGATTACAGCAGATACGGTTACGGCGGTTCTGCCTTCCGGCAATTTTACTGTAAATCCGGCATTGAAATAAGGAATCGAGCTGATCAACGGCCGCTGGCCGACACCGTTAACCAAGTGCACTAATATGTCCTGACCATTATGATATACCGTGGTCAGAATTCCAGCCACCGTTTCAGCCATGATGAATTCTTTTGAAACACCGGTAAGGGCATCCAGACAATTCCGCATCAGCAGGTAATGATCTTCCAAATGATAGTCTAAAATCAATTCACTTAGACCAAAACCCAGGGTCATCACAATTCCATCCTGATACGAATGGCGCAGAATCAGCGGCAGATCCGTCTGGCTGACCGGCATACTGGCCCGCTCCGGCGGAGCCCCCACTGCGTCCATTGGAGCAAATGGAGGAACCAGGGTAGCCAGCACCTCAGTATTGTCCTGAGGCTTCATATAGAGCACCTGTCCCCTCAATGGAATAAAAGTGATTTCCTCCAGCTGATTGCGCAGGCTTGTATCTTCTGTTTCTAATCGGATATAGCTGGCAGTAAGGGAATCACTTTCGGTTACCGCCGGCTTGATTCCCATATACGCCGCCAGTTTCTGGATTGCCGATGCATCATGCTTTTCTATAAGCAGCTGCCCTCCGCTGCCGGCAAAATCCACCAACATTGCCGTCACTTTCTCATTCAAATAAAAGCCAGCTGGTACGACCAGAACCTGATATTCTTTCATCCGGTCCAAATTCATGTGATGGACATCCATGATGTCAAACTGATACTGTGTGGCACACATTCCATCCACCCAGCCGGAGGCACTGCGCGAACCGTCCCAAAGCAGCAGTACCTGCGAAGAAGCAGACGCTCCATCCATCTGTGTTTCACAAAGGCTGACCATCCGGTTGATTTCCCTGACAGCCCCCAGCAATCGTTTATCTGTAACTGTATCATTAAAACCTGTAATCGAATGCCACAGATGAGCATTGCCTGCCATAACCTGAGCCATCCAGAACATGTACTCTGCCTTTGGAAGTCCGGCATGACGCCAATCCATTCCCGGACAGGAATGAATGATTCCGAAGGGCCGGGGATAACCGGGAACTGCATTGCCGATTTTCATATTTATATAGGGCTTCCATATAGCCGGAACATTCTTTACCCCAACCGATAGGACATCCTGTGCTTCGGTACAGATTAAATCTGCAGAAGCATAACGTTCATCCAAATTATCTACCGCCCAGGTCTCTCCCGGCAGCAGATCAAAGCCGTAATAATACAGAATCAGCGGAATATCACTGCGGATATTCTTAACCGCATCATTCAGCAGGCTGATATTCTCTTTCAGGCACAGCGAATTCCAATCAGTATCAAAATCTTCCGCTGCTGTCGGCAGTTCTGTTCCGTACAGCTTTCTATATTTTGTCTTGCAGTTTTCACACCAGCACGGAGAACCATGAGGAGCATTGAAAAATATGCCGTCAATATCATATTCTCTGACGACCTCTTCCATCACTGGAACCGCCACCTCTTCGTTGCGGTATCCGCTGTTGATGCAGGTAGTCAGGAGCAGTGACCAATTTCCCATTCTTTCTTTTCCGTAAATCAACGGTGATTTATCCTGCTGCTGAACAAACCAGTCCGGCCTTTTCAGATAAATAATATCTTCTGCCTTGCTGAAATCGAAACGGGCAATAACCTTAATTTCCCGCTGATGGCAGGCCTCGATCAGTTCCTTAAGCAGCTCCCTCTCCGGCGGTAAAAATTCGTTAATATGATGATGCTTCACCTTACTCTGATACCATGCATAAATTCCGCCCACATTGATGACTACCACATTGGCATAATCTGCCTCCAGCTCTTCGGCAATCTTTTGTGCATCCATTAACGGAGTATCAGCAACCTGAAGGTTATATTGAATGATTCTCATTGGTTTTTTCCACCACACTGTTTCGCTCATATCCATCCTCCTGTTTTGGGTTTTGTACCCAGTACAGCTTTTGCAGCCGCAGCATTGTCTGTTTTGATATATTGACCTGTTTCTGTTTTTTCATCTTCTGGCCGGCATGATAAGCACACTCTCCCGGAAGCCTTACCTGTTCCGAGTGCTTCCAAATTCTCTCCAGCAATTCATCACCACGTTTTTCATAGATATTTATATCCATTCGGGGCTTTTTGAGCCTTTGATAGAAATCTTCATACGTCTGCTTTCATGCAGCGGACAAAATGTCCTGGTACTGCCTCCCGTAAGGATTGGGGTTGTTTACAGCCTTCATCTGCATATTGGCAGCGACTGGCAAAGCGGCAGCCCGGCTCCGGGTTAATCGGGTTGCCGACTTCCCCCTGAAGCATGTGACGTTCCCGATCCCTTCTAGCCAAATCGGTGGTCGGAATCGCCGAAAGCAGAGCCTTGGTATAGGGGTGATACTGATGGGCAAACAATTCTTTGCGGGAGGCGTACTCCACCACCTGGCCCAGATACATAACCGCAATGGTATTGCTGATATGTCGGACCACACAAAGATCATGAGTAATAAACATATACGCCAGCCCTTTTTGATCCTGCAAATCCATCAGCAGATTAATAATCTGAGCCTGAATCGACACATCCAGTGCTGACACCGGTTCGTCACAGACAATAAACCGAGGATCGACCGCCAATGCACGGGCCAAACCGACCCGCTGCCGCCTTCCGCCATCCAATTCGTGGGGATAGGTGTTGTAGTAGCGTTCCGGCAGGCCGCACATATCCATCAATTCCTGTACTTTGTACCGCATAGTCTCCTGGCCGCGGACAATCTTGGTCACTTTCATCGGCTCAGCAATGATCTCACCAACCGAAAGCCGCGGATTCAGTGAAGTAAATGGGTCCTGAAAAATCATCTGCATGTTGGTACGCATCTGCTTCATCTGCTTCTTGTTATAGCCCAGAATGTTCTGACCCTGATAGAGAATCTCGCCTTCCGTGGCATCCAGCAGCCGCATCAGAGTTCGCCCCAGAGTCGATTTGCCGCAGCCGGACTCACCGACAATCCCTAGTGTTTCGCCTTCGTTAATCCGGATATTCACATCATCCACCGCATGTAAAAGACCTTTGGGAGTATTAAAGTATTTTTTTAAGTTTCTGGTCTCAATAATCGGCGCACCCATTCTTATTCCCCTCCTTTGGTCTGAAATTGAAAACATTTTATGCGGTGGCTGCCTTTGGCAAATACTGGCGGCTCCTGCTGCCTGCAGATGTCCCGGCAGTACCGGCAGCGATCTGCAAATTTACACCCGGCAGGAAGGTTGGAGGGGTCCACCATGAAACCGGGAATCGGAATCAGCCGCTCCATATCCGTCGTTAGATTTGGAATGCTGTTAAACAGCCCCTCGGTATATGGATGATTTTTCGCTCTGGTAAAAATATCCTCTACCGAGCCCTGTTCTATCACTTCCCCGGAATAAACGACAGCTACATTCTCACAAAATTCTGCCACTACCCCTAAATCATGGGTAATCAAAACCATGGCGGTATTATATTTCTCCTTTAATTCCTGCATTAGATGAAGAATCTGAGCCTGAATGGTCACGTCCAAGGCCGTGGTGGGCTCATCTGCCAAAAGCAGCTCTGGTTCTGCGACCAATGCCATAGCAATCCCGATCCGCTGTTTCATCCCGCCGCTGAACTGATGGGGATAATTGGTCTTCCGATGCTTTTGAATACCAACCAGTTCAAGAATCGAATCCACCTTTTTATCCTTTGCTTCTTTTGTCATATCCGGGAAATGCAATTCCAAAACCTCATAGATCTGATCACCAACCGGAATAATCGGATTTAAGCTTGTCATTGGATCCTGAAAGATCATGGCAATCCGAGCCCCGCGAATATCCCGCATCGTGTGACTGTTAGCATGTATTACATCAATGCCGTCGTATGTAATGCTTCCTTTTGTGATTTCACCGACTCTGATGGGCAAAAGCTTTAAAACGCTTAACGCAACTGTTGATTTTCCAGCTCCGGTCTCTCCCACCAGCCCCAGCGTTTCACCGGCTTTCAATTTTAAATTAAATCCATTGACAGCATGAACCACGGCTTCGTCAGTGTTATACTGAACATGTAAATCATCTATTTCAAGTAAATATTTTTCCATCTTTCCCACCCCTTAGCTCTTTGTCCGCGGATCCAGCGCATCCCGTAAACCGTCACCGATAAAGTTCAGGCACATAACCGAAATGGCAATAAATATGCCGGGGACCATACCCAAATAAGGATAGTAACGGATATTTGTTCGGTTTTCTGATAAAATAGTGCCCCATTCCGGTGTTGGCGATGCTACCCCAATGCCCAGGAAACCCAGTGATGCTATGGCCAGAATGGTTTCTCCCAAACCTAACGTTGCCTGAACCACAACCGGTCCCAAACCATTTGGAACCACATGCTTGAAAATAATCCGCAGCGGACTGGTTCCGCAGCATTTAGCCGCCTCCACATATTCCTGATTTCTGAGAATCATGATCGATGCCCTGATAGTTCGTGCATATTTGGGAAATGCTGCGATGGATAAAGCGATCAACATTTTAAAAGTTCCCTGCCCCAATGCTGATACTACCGCCATAGACAAAAGCATTCTTGGCACTGCCATGAAGATATCGCAAATTCTCATAATAATATCATCAACCCTGCCGCCGCAATAGCCGGCAATGCCTCCCAGGGTTATCCCCACTGTCAATGCCAGTGCCACTACAACTAATCCTGCCAGCAGAGAAATTCTTCCGCCATAAATGATCCGGGCAAATAAATCTCTGCCAAACTGGTCGGTTCCGAAGATGAATTCGGCTCCCGGGGAAATAAAACGATTTATCATATTTTGTTTGTAGACCGCTTCATATTGTATATAGAGAGGGGCCATAATACACATCAGCGCCAGCACCGTGATGACGGCCAGCCCCACCATCGCCAGCTTGTTCTTTCGGAAACGGAAAACAATCATCCCTAACTGGCTTTTATTAGCAATTTTGCTTTTTTGCTTACTCAATTTATTATCCTCCTTTTTATCAAGAGCCCAGTTTTACCCGCGGATCAATAAATGCATAAGTCAAATCCACCAGCAAATTAACCACACCGACAAAAACTGCAATGATTACGATAATCCCCATGACAACCGGGATATCCCTCAGCTTAACAGCATTGATCAGAAGGCTTGCGACTCCGGGGATAGCAAATACAGTTTCCGTAACAATAGCACCGCCAACCAAATTTGCAAACTGGCTGCCGATACTGGTAACAACCGGCAGCATACCGTTTCTTAAAACATGCTTCATAATAATCCGGCCCTCAGAGGCCCCTTTGGATCTGGCGGTCCGGACATAGTCCAGTTTGTTGACCTCCAGAATACTGGTTCTGGTCAATCGCACCTGACCGGCAAGGGAAGCACTGGCTAACGTAATCGCCGGCAGAATAAAATGACGGACCGATCCCGCTCCGGTTGCCGGAAACCACCCCAACTGAATACAAAAGAAAATCTGTGCCATCAGCCCAAACCAAAAGGCTGGCAGAGATGAAAAAAGCATTGCCAAAACCAGCGTAACATAGTCCAACACCCCGTTTTGCCTGACCGCAGCAAATACTCCCAGCGGAATCCCAATAAAAGCAGCGATTGCCATGGACATCAAACCTAAAGACAGCGTATTGGGAAGTCTTGATACAAATTCTGACATAACATCATAGCCGTTGTACCAGGAAGTACCGAAATTACCGATTAAGACATCTTTCATATAACTGAAATAACGTATTAAAACGGGCTTATCCAGTCCCAGTTCCAACTGTTTTGCCACGATTTCTTCATATGATGCATCAGTTCCCAATATTAGCTTGGCCGGATCACCAGGAGCCATGCTCATGATGATATAGATAAACATTGTAATACCGACCACAACCGGAATCAGCATTAGAATTCTCTTAAAAACATACTTAGCCATACTACACCTCATTTTTAGAAAAGGGGAGTTTTAACTCCCCTCTTGTCCCGTCTGATTGTTTACTGAAAACGACTCCTACCAACTCCAGTCATTAAAATAATAGAGACCGGTCAATGCTCTTGGCACCACACCTTTAATTGATGAATTAAATGCACAGGCATTTACTTCATAATACAAGCAGACACTTAATGCATGTTCGGCAATCAAATTGCAGGCAGCCGCATAATTTTCTTTTCTTTTTTCCGGATCAGTTTCCGTTCTTCCTGCGGTCAGGTATGCATCCATCTCAGGAGAGGTGATTCCCGCATCGTAAAGTCCCGGCTGTACCAGAAACTCACTGTGATATTGGAAAAACATGCCGTCCGCATCAAGAACCGACACTCCCTGCGCCCGGACAGACGCTCCAAATTCGCCGGCATCTGCCGCTGCCTGATAGGAGGCAGCATCCAGCGCATTTACCGTACAATTGATTCCCAGTTCAATCAGCTGTCCCTGAATAATCTGTGAAGCGCTTTCATTCCTGCTTCCTGCTACGGTCAGAATCTTAAATTCTTCCCCGTTATAGCCGGATTTTGCCAGATACTCTTTAGCTGTATCCAGATTATACTCAACCACCTCATAGGTGCCCGCATCCGGTCTTCCAGAGAAGGAAGGAGCAATCGGAATATCCCCAACCGTTGCATAGCCTTCGTAAACACCGATATTGACTTCCTCTTTGTTGATACCATACATCAGTGCTTTTCTAAAATTAATATCTTTTGCCGGGCCTTCATTTAAGTTCAGATGCATACTGCACATAGAAGATGCATCTGTTGTCTGCCATGTTACTTTATCAGATTTGAGCTTGGTCAGAGATCCAACATTTGCCTGAATCAAGACATCGATATCCCCATTTTCCAAAGAAACCATCTGGGTATTGATATCCGTTAAAATCAAATAGGTCACGTGCTTGATAGCCGGTACCCCGCCCCAATAGTTATCAAACGCTTCCATAGTAATCCGGTCACCGGAAACACGGGATACAAAGGTGTAGGGACCTGTTCCGACTGGCTTATCATTATAGGCATCCTCTCCCACACTCTCATACAGTGCTTTGGATACCACTAGTGCATAGCGTCCAGCCAAAGCATTCAGAAACGGGCCATAAGGAGCAGTCAGGGTAATTACTACCGTCTTGTCATCAGTTGCCACTGCACTGTCTAAATTAGCCAACTGTGCGGCTCCCTGGGCAGTATGTCCGGCTGTGTCAATGGAAAAGGCCACATCATCTGCTGTCATCTTTGTGCCGTCATGGAAATATACATCATCCCTGATATGCAGGGTGTACGTTTTTCCGTCATCAGAAACCTCCCAGCTTTCAGCCAGCAGGGGCTCATGGGAACCGTCTGGGCCAAACTTAATCGGTGTTTCGTATACATTATGTAGAATCGGAACCTCATCCATATTTGTCTTCAATGAACTGTGGAATGGGAAGAAACAATCCGGCTCTGCGGCACAGGCTACAATGACTGTATCTTTCCCCCCGGAATCTGTGCTGCTGCCATCTGCACTGCTGTTTCCCGAAGATGAGGCATCGGAATTCTGTGCCTGTAAAGCCGTTCCTCCGGAATTGCTGACGGCCCCCCCGCCGCAGGCTGCTAGTGAAAAAGTCATACTTGCTGCCAGCATTATTGCCAATACTTTGCTCATTTTCATTAAACCTTCCTCCTGATATTTTAGAATTTTTATTTTTTGCACACATGATTCAAAATTATCCCCCCTCTCTGCATAATGTATTCTTTATGTGTGCTTTTCTTACTTTTACACTTATTTTTTCTTATTTTCGTATACATTATATCATTAAAAAATCATTGATTATATTGACATTCTCTACAAAATGTATACATTTTGTTGTAAATATTGCATAACATGCCGCATTTAAATCAATTATTGTATACTTTTTTAGTTGACTTCATTCTTATTTCGCTCTGATCATTATCATTGCCATGATTCTCTTCTACGTTTTAAGAATGCTTATCATTCCAGTCTGCTTAATCATTGGTGTTAGAATTTAAATACTGCATGTCAAAATGAAAATTTTCAAAAAAATAATTCCGGTACAATCAAAGTATCAAATGTAGGTACTGGAAGCCTGTACCAAACTCCCGACGGATTCTTTATTGCAAAGATCAAGTTATACATGTCAGAACTTTGAATCAGTAACAAACCAATTCAACAGATTTGCGAAGCAATATAATAAGGCAGCTTGAAATACCCATTGAAAAACATTTATCAAAAAAAAGGCACATTTCCATGTTTTGAAAATGTACCTTTCATTATTGTCCTTGCTTTTTGTTAAGTGTTCCATTTCTATAAGTTAAGATTTAAACCGACAAATTGGAATTTGCATATTTTTTCTGCAAAGAAACATTATATCGATTTCAAATAATACAATAACTCACATTTAGTAAGTGGGTCTGCATGACCCAAAATACAATATTGATAATCTGTACCTTCTATCAGATTTATCAATTTCTCTAATTTCTCTCTATCCATGTAAGAATCATTAAAGAAATCCTCACTTGTTGAATCTCCCAAAAACAATACTTTTTCTTCAGGCACATAAATAAGCACGGTATCTTCTGAGTGGGGCGATTCTGCATGGAAGATCTTTGCAGTCATTCCGCCCAAATTAACAGTAAGTTCTTTTTCAAATTGAATATCCGATAGTACGGCAACAATTTTCTTATTATCTTCATACTCTCTGCTGAGGCACTCATCATTCTCTTTTAGAAATTGTATATATGCACTGTCTGATAGTTTGGCTCGTTCAATATCCAAGAACTCGTTCGTTCTGTTATGAGCAATGGATAGTCCATGAATATGATGCATTCCAAATGTATGATCCCAATGCCAATGGGTTATGATTGTAAAATCCGGCTTTTTTAATCCCGCAACTTCTAAAGCTTTATAAAATTCATCAACATGGTCTGCTGAATTACCTGCATCAATGGCAATCATAATTTTTTCACCTTTTAGATAAACCAGCATAGGACGGTCTGTTTCCTGCTGATGTGGATAATAAAATATCCTGCCGCTTATTTTTTTCAGTTCCATTTGTTATCCCACCTTTCCGGCAGCAAATCTTGAAGCAATACTTCATTCATTCCAGTCAATATAATTTGACTGCTTGTAGTATCGTTTACAAATCCTTGTTGAACACAAACCAGCAAATATCATTTCGCAAACGGTCATCATCCGGACGCATTTCTTCAAAATAGTGCAGGACATGCTGAGCGCACTGTGCTGCCCAAACCGCCAACAGATGGTGATCCTCATCTGACAATGTACCGCCTCGGCGAACTGTGATGAACCTTTTGTCACGGATTTTAGGCAATATCATATTATCCTCCCTCATCTATTAATAATAAGCCGCAGTTTGAAACCATCAGATAAATTGGAGTCTGTATAATAATGCTTATGATACTAAGGTTGACTGGGCGGCTCTTCGGCAACGAGATTCCAACTTACGCCGTACTTATCCATAAGCCCCGCATGAAATGTGCTGTAAAATGTTTTTGTCGGCGGAAGGGTAATATGAGCACCAACGCTCAATACATCAAAAATTTTTTGTGCCTCTTTTGCGGAGGGTACTTTTGTAGTTAATTTTATCATGTTACCTTTGGACACTGGCTCTGCTATTTCATCTGCAAACCAAAAAACTGTATCACAGATATTCATTTCAGCATGTAAAATCCAGTCTTTTAGATTTAACGGCGGAGCAGTAACACCTTCCGGTACATACTCTCCATATGGCTGTGACATTAGAATTTTACTACTAAAAGCTGTCTGGTAAAACTCCAATGCTTCACTGCAATTTCCTGCAAATGTAATATAAGGTGTAACCATATCTTTACCTCCCGCTATTTTAATATTCTGTGCATAAAACAAATTCAAATTTATAAGACAGGCATTTCTGTCAGAACACATCATTCAGTAATTCACATTCTTGTTTTAGATAACAAAGTGACCTGTTCATATGGGACTGTGCGAGTTTGTCAAACATCCATCAGGATGCCTCATTAATCTCATTGTTTAAATAATATTCCACATAGTCAATTACCTGATTCGTTCCTCTGCTCCCTGAAATGTAACAAAATATCTTCCACCGATTGCTCCGGTAACTGCGCTGAGGTGTCAAGCCAAAATCCAATTTTAGGAGTTTCTCTCATAAAATCCGCATATAGAGCTTCTGGCGTAAAACCAACATACCCAACCTTTCCCCGCAATGTTTCACGCTGCTTTACTGTTTCCACATTTGGACAAAGTACTATTACATGTACACGACGATCTCCCAGCATATCTAATACGCGGGCAAGTTCCTGACCGTAATAATTGTCCTGCATAACTACGGAAAATCCATTATCATAATAGGTTTTTGCCGCATCTGCAGCCAAACGATAGCGCAGATGCAGCTGCCGGATTGCTTCATCGGACGGCTGCGGGGACATCTCAGCACGTCCTGATACAATCATTGTGCGAAATATATCACCGCGTAAATGTACGCTCTTTTCAATTTTTGAAGTGAGCAGTTCTGCAACTGTTGATTTTCCAGATGCCATAACGCCGGTAATTAAGTAAATTGCTTTTTCCAGCATTGAGTACCTCCTGATTTCATTATCATAATACAAATATATAACCGTAATTTTTAAGGGATCTGCCTTCGAATAACCCAAGTATTCATGAAAATCAGTAATATTCTTTTAATGCATAGTTGACACTGTACTACATATTTTAAAAATATCTTGTGTTAGTTATAATTATTTCTTACCATAAGAAAAATAGTATTCTACCCGGCAACTTCTGATTTTTCGTTATTCATCACAGGAATGGATCGCCATAGTTTCAAATATCTGCCCATCTATACTAATCATATCATCAACGGGGATCACTTCACCACTGGTCATAATGATAACCCGTTCATATTCGTCTATCCTTTTAGCTGTACTTATAGTGGTAACATAGGCACCGCCATTCTTCTTCACATCCGGCCGAAAGTAGGTGATAGCGATTTCAGGATGCTCTTTAAGCCGGTCTGCTATGATTTGTAACTTATCGTTCAAAGCATCCTTCATGTATTCGTCCAATTCAACTTTCTCATCAGTCAGCCTTGCTGTCTCTTTGACAGCCGCATCATAGCCGGTCAGCGCGGCGAAAGGAGAAAACTGAGCTGCCCGGTCAATGACTTCCATATGAGGGTGGGCCGTAGAGACATGGTGCGGTAGATTGATGATGTCGTCATATGCCCTCTTCATGCCTTGTGTCCTCCAATCTGCTTATTTCGGTCTACAGTGGTAGCGCCTTCCTCCAGATTCATACCCTTTAGGATTGCATTCTTGCCGTATTTCTTCTTTATCTCCAGCATTGCTTTCTGCATGCTTTTTTCTCGTGCAAACTCAGCTTCTTCCTCCTCTTTCTTCGCTTGTACAGCCGCATAATCCGTAAAGAGATCAAGCTGTTCAAAGTTGTCTGTCTCATGAACGGTTTCCTCATTCATAACATGATTTGCTGTAATGTTGACTCTCCTGACCATGAGATTTTTATCAACGATGCGTTCAAACAACTCTGTGACGGCTTCCAGAATCAGTTTTGTAGAGGAGGTCTGTCCGCCAAGATTTGCCGTACCATGGGCAGCTTTTGGTACAGAGCGTCCATAGCGGTCAATGGTAATCGCCCCGTGATATGATTTCTTTACCTTGGGGTTTGTCAGATTTTCCATATCATATCCGACTTCTAAAACAAGCTGGTCGGTCACAAGCCTTTTATCCACCAGATCAAGTACCAGCAGATCGGTCATTTCCCGCACGATCAGCTTCGCTTTATCAAAGGTATAGGCACATTGCAGTACCTGCCCCGACCCAATACTGTTTGTACTTGGCTTATACGCTTTAATATCAGCAATTGTGCATGGCTCCCACCCCCATGCATGGTCTATCAACAGCTCCGCATTAATGCCGAACAGCTTGTACAGTAAATCCTCGTTGTAATAATCGGTGTTCTTACCGATAGAGCATCTTGCAATATCTCCCATGGTAAGGAGACCTTGATCCTCCAGCTTCTTAGCATATCCTTTACCTACACGCCAAAAGTCTGTCAGAGGCCGGTGCGACCATAGCAAATGACGGTAGCTCATTTCGTCTAATTCAGCGATCTGCACGCCGTTCTGGTCCGCCGGAATATGCTTTGCCTGAATATCCATAGCTACCTTACAAAGGTACAGGTTTGTGCCGATTCCCGCTGATCCTGTAATTCCAGTCGTTTTAAGAACATCAAGAATTATTTTCGTAGCAAGTTCACGGGCTGAGAGATTGTAGGTGCTGAGATAATCGGTAGCATCAAGAAATATCTCATCAATGGAATAGACATGGATATCTTCTGGTGCGATGTATTTCAAGTAAATATTGTAAATCCTCGTGCTGTATTCTATATAATGCGCCATTCTCGGTGGAGCAATCATATAGTCCAGCGAGGTTTCCGGTGAGGATTTAATTTCAATATCGCTGAAGGAAGCCCCGGAAAAGGCTCGTCCTGGCACGTTTCGTAACCGTGCTGCATTTACTTCCCTGACCCTCTGCACGACCTCAAACAGCCTCGGTCTGCCAGGAATACCGTATGCTTTGAGAGATGGAGAGACGGCGAGACAGATGGTTTTTTCGGTGCGGCTTGCATCAGCGACAACAAGGTTAGTGGTCAGCGGATCAAAACCTCGTTCTATACATTCGACTGAAGCATAAAAGGACTTTAAATCGATTGCAATATAGATTCTGTTCTTCATTTTTATTCTCTGATCGCCTCCTTAAAATTCATCTGCTCCATAACATATAATTTAATTATAGCAAAAAAAAAGAAAAAATATAGCACTGAATTTTTATCAAAAAGAAAAAGCCAGTACTTTGTCCTCAGCAAAATACTGACTTTTGTCCTTTCTATCTATAAAGAGTAAAAATACTTCTTAAGAAACAGCACCTTCTTTATCTCCTCCTCCGGTTCATCAGAATACGCCTCAATGCTCACCCGCTCTGTGAACCTGCCGTTTTTTAACACTTCAAAAAACTCCCCGTATCTCTTATCCGGTTCCAGGGGAAAACGCCGCCCCTCAGGTTTTGCAAAATGTACATGTCTGATATAGGGCATCAGCTCTTTCAACGCATCCAGGGACTCTTCTTCCATGGAAAAATGGTAGTAATCCACCAAAAGCTTCACCGAGGATGCATCTGCAGCGTCCATCAGCGCTTTTCCCTCTTTTAACGTTCTAATGATGTTGCTTTCCATCCGGTTAAGCGGTTCAATGACAATGCAGATTCCCGCAGCCAAAGCATAGGGCTGAACAAGCTTTAACACAGCTGCAATCTGGTCAAATGCCCGGCCAGTGTCAAATCCTTCCGGAACATTTTTGGCCCCGCTGCTGCCAAAAACAATCACCTTCGCCCCCAGTCTCTTTGCCCGGTCTATGGCCTTTTCTACATAGCTTTCAATCTCTTGTTTATTTACCATTTCTCCAGTCAGCCTGATTGAGGCAGGGAAGAAATTATTGCAGCACTCACAGGAAACCCCTGAACGCTCCACTTCAAACAATAAACTTTCAAACTCTTCTTCCGGAAGCTCCATCACCTGGGCAAGCGGAAGCTCCACATAATCATAGCCCGATGAAGCAAGCGCAGGGATATACCCTGCGCCAATTGGATCCACGCTGTTTCCTAACATATTTAAACAACAACCCAATTTCATCTTATCTCTTCACTTCCACATTTTCTTTTTCTTCATAATACCAAAGCACTGCACCATGGTCATAAGCACCCAGTCCTTGTTCCTGAAGTTTATTCATCATTTCAAGCACCTGTTTCGTCATAGGAAGATCCATATCCACTGCCTCTGATGCATGTTTTGCATTGTTTAAATCCTTTATATGCAGTTCAATACGAAATCCTGGTTTAAAGTTTCTGTCAAGCATCATTGGTGCTTTTGCATCCATCACCGTACTTCCCGCCAGTCCGCCACGGATAGCCTGGTATACACGTTCAGGATTCACTCCTGATTTGGCTGCAAGAACCAGAGCTTCAGACATTGCTGCAATATTTACTGCCACAATCATTTGGTTAGCCAGTTTGGTCATGTTTCCGCTTCCGATTTCACCGGTGTGAACCACGGAGGCTCCCATCTTTTCTAAAATCGGCTTAACCTGATCAAACACTTCTTCTTTGCTTCCGCACATAAAGGAAAGCGTCCCGTCAATTGCTTTTGGCTCTCCCCCGCTGACAGGAGCATCAATCATCTCTCCTCCTGCTTCTGATACTGCTTTTTCCAGCTCAATAGAAACAGTAGGATCAATAGAACTCATATCAACAACAATGGTTCCCGGCTTTATCCCCTCCAGCACACCATCTTTTCCTTTCATCACTGTTCTCACATGAGGAGAATTGGGCAGCATGGTTAAGATGATCTCACTCTTTTCGGCTACTTCCTTTGGAGTTTTATATGGCGCTCCACCCGCAGCTTCCACCTCTTTTACCGCCTCTTCATTTACATCACAGATATTCAGCTCATATCCCGCTTTTAATAAGTTCTTAGCCATGGGCCTTCCCATAATTCCCAAACCAATAAAACCAACTTTCATGACAAATGCCCCTTTCTCTATTTACCTGCAGCTTTTTTTATCTCCTTTAGAATACTCCTGGCATCAAGGTGGTAATATTCCAGCAGCTCCTGATGGGAAGATGCGGACTGACCAAACACATCCATCACCGCCACGCTCTGTATGGGAAGCCCTGTTCCACGCAGAATATAGCTGACCAGCATATTCAATCCGCCGTAAATGCTGCTCTCCTCGCAAACTACAACTCCTTTTTTTCCTTCGGCAAGTTCTTTTACCGCCTTCTCATTCAGAGGCTTTATGGTAGGAATGTGAACCACACTTACACCAATTTCCTCTGCCTTAGCCATTTGGGCTGCTTTGAGCGCCTCGTGGGCCATTATTCCATGAGTATATACCGTAACATCGCTTCCATCACAAAGCACCACCGGCTCTCCCACTTTATACTCAACAGAGGAGGGATAGATATCCTCCAGATCATTTCTGCACAGACGGATATAGCAAGGCCCGTCAATGCCTGCAGCTGCCTTGACTGCCATCTGTACCTCCACTCCGTCGCAGGGAGTAAACACCGCCATGTTGGGAATGGCGCTCATAATGGCAATGTCATCAATGGATTGGTGGGTTGCCCCATCTCCAAAGTCGGACATTCCGGAACTGGAGCCCACAATTTTCACCCTTAAATTTGCTGTGGCAATGCTCTGGCGTATCTGATCATATGCTCTTCCCGATGCAAACACTGCAAAGGTATTGACAAAAGGAATTTTTCCCGCCAGGGATAGTCCCCCGGCAAAGCTGGTCATATTCTGCTCTGCAATGCCCATTTCAAAAAAGCGCTCAGGAAAAGCTTCCTCAAACATACAGCTCATGGTTGATTTTCCAAGGTCTGCCTCCAGCACCACTATATCCGGATTATTCTTCCCCAGCCCAACCAGGGTTTTTCCATATTCTACTCTTTGATTATGTATTCCCATGCGAAACCTCCTCAAGTGCCTGTATTGCCTGACTGAATTGTGCCTGGGAAAGTGTTCCGTTGTGGAATGCGGCAACTCCCTCAGCAAAGCATACGCCTTTTCCCTTTATGGTATCCGCGATGATGCATACCGGTTTTTCTTTCACCTCATCGGCCCGGTCAAAGACATCGGCAATGGCATCCATATCATGTCCGTCAATTACCATGACCTCAAAGCCAAAAGCTGCCATCTTTTTTTCGATTTCCCTAATGGGGAAACGCTCTTCCGTCTTTCCGGTAGCCTGCAGCCTGTTCCTGTCGATAATCACCCTTAAGTTATCCAGCTTAAAGTTTGACGCAGCCATAAAACCTTCCCAAAGCTGCCCCTCTGCCAGTTCGCCATCTCCCACCGCTACAAAAACTTTTGAATCCAGTCCATCCAGCTTCAGTCCTGCTGCCAGACCGGCACCAAGGGATACCCCTTGTCCAAGGGAGCCGGTATTTGCCTCAATCCCCGGCAGCTTTCTCATATCCGGATGCCCCTGCAGCTTACTGCCAAGATTCTTTAAGGTATGGATATGGGATTCCTTGTCAAAGTATCCGCACTCCATCAGAGCCGCATATTGAACAATGGCCGCATGCCCTTTACTCAAAATGAATCTGTCCCTGTCCGCCTTTTTCGGTTCTGAGGGATCATGTTTCATCTTATGAAAATACAAAACGGTTACCATATCGGCCAGAGAGCAGGAGCCGCCAAGATGGCCGGCCTTTCCCACTCCAATCATTTCCACAATATCCTTTCGTATCTCTCTGGCTTTCAGTAAAAGTTCCTGTTTTTTCTTTAACTCAAGCATATCTGATTCCCCCTTCTGCCCTATCTGCCTTCCAGAATTTCCCGGACTTTGATAAAGCAGGTCTCCCCGCTATTATACACCGGAACCCTGGTCTCCTTCAAATAAGGTGCCAGCGCTGACATGGACAGCTGTGCCATCACAATACAGTCCACTTCATCCGACAGTTCATCAATAGCTTCCATCAAAATCTTATTGTGAAGCTCAATATCACCTTTTGAATATGCCTCAAATGCCTCGCTGCACAAAACAGTCTTTCTTTCAATCTCCACACCTGCTTCTGCCGCCGCAATGTCAAGAAGCCGTTCGGAGGAAGGTACGGTAGTTACCAGCGTTGCCAGCATACCAATTTTTTTTCCTGTGCGGACAGCCTTTTCCATCATAGGCCGGTCTATCTGTGCGATAGGAGTGTCCACCAGGGGCCTTCCAAGCTCTGCCGCATAATTAAAGGTGGAACAAGCAAGGAGAATTAAATCTACCCCCGCTTCCTCCAGATTATGGGCATACTGGGCAAACTTAAAGTAATTCACCTTAGGAATCACTCCTGGGCCCGCCTTGATATTGTCCCTCTGAATTGTATCATCACAGAGGTGCATGATCTGTACTTGCGGGATGTATTGCTTAATATATGGTTCCATGGCTTTTATGGTAATATGGGATGCATGGATAACCCCCAATGTTTTTTTTCTTAAATCACTGCTCATTGTTATCCTTCTTTCTCTTTACTTAATCACCAAATATGAAACTGCATGGGCCGGCATGTCAAATTTTATTTCCAGCTGTCCGCCATTGATTTCTGCCGAAAAATCATTACACAGCTTTTCCAGTCCATCCCTTGCCTTAATGGCTTCATACTGCTTTCCTTTGGGAAAAATAGGGCTGCCCTGTCTGACCCACTCCGCATATGGATTGGAATGCTCCTCATCAATCCGGTAATGTTCAACGCTTACCTTTTCCTTTTCAATTCCTTCCACCAAAAGCGTGATAAACTGTTGTTCCTTCTTATCCCTGTCGTTGCAATGGCTGTAAATCACCACCTGTACCTCGCCGTTTTTCCCTTTTACCGCAAAGCCGGAAACATCGGTATCTTCTCCTTCTCCGGTGTACCGGCCTTTATTTTTTTCTCCTATTCCAGGCCGGCTGAAGAATTCCAGACCAGATGTTCCATCGCTGGAGAATTCCAGCTTTTCTTCTCCCAGCATTCCATAAATTTTAAACATGTTAAATACTGCTTTATCAATTCCCTGGGTAGTAAAGGTTCTGGTTCCCTCAAAACACCGTTCTCCCGGGAACATAAATGCCCATGCCAAAGGTCTTACCTTCATCTGGTACTGTTGGCAAAGCCGGTCGATTTTTTCATAAGTGGATGCAACATAGGTGGCATAATATTCTGTATTTCTAAAAATCATGTTTGGATTATCATATATCCCGCCTGCTGCCCAACCGTCCGGATCCGCTTCTGATAGAACCACCTCACAGTCCTGATAACCATATTCCACAATGCAGTCAAGGCCCAGCTTTACCTGATGCACCAGACTCTCCACTGACGGAACTGCTTTAGAGGCATGCATCTCAAAGGGGAAGCCGCCGCCTTTTACATGGAAGGTAATAAAATCCAATTGTGCTCCCTTTTCCTGTGTACAGTAATTTGTTCCGTTTTTGCAGTGGTCCAGGAAAAAGCATAAAAACTTCTGGGATCGTTTTCCTTCAAAGATACCAGTCACTGCAGGGCCTGACAGTCTCAGCTCCGGAGACACTCCATGGACAGCATGCTCCGTATAATCGTACAGCTTACAGTATTCTGCTGCCGTCCCTTTCCAGTAAAAGATATCCGGCTCATTCCAAAGTTCATAGTACCAGGTCCTGATTTCATTCATGCCATAGCGCTCAGCCAGATGCTCAATCACCACTTTGATAAAATCATGCCATTTCCTGTAATCCTTTGGAGGGCAAGTCCAGCCGGTTTGCTTATATTGTTCATATTGATCCCAATTTCCTTCTGCCGGAGGCAGATAGTTCAAATCCACCAGATCCTTAGGCATGAACCCCAGTTCAATAAAAGGTTTATTCCCGGTTTGTAAAATCGCATCAACAATCAGGTCATAATAGGTAAAGTCATATGATGGGTTTCCATTTTCATCTTCCCAATAGATATTGGTAGAGCCAAATTTATATGCACCATGGCAATTCCCGGTACAGAACATAAAATGCGTCCTGACATAATATGGGGCATCTTCAAGTGCGGCAAACTTTTCTAAAAGCTCTACCCCCTCTGGTATGTAAGTATAATTGCACTCATCATATCCAATCCACCTCCATAAATGTTCCTGGGTTCCTATAACCTGATCTGCATTCACTTTCACATTGATAGGTCTTCTCATTTCCTTCTTATCCTCCTTTAATCATCACTTTTTTTCTTTAACTCGCCTATCCCTTTCAGCTTAAGCTCTCCCGCAAAGTGGCAGGATACAAAGTGTCCGGGTATAGCTTCTTTTAAGGCAGGGCATACTCTGCTGCATATTTCCTGTGCATACCGGCATCTTGGTTGAAAACAGCATCCGGAAGGCAGGTCTGCCGCGTTTCCGACCTCACCCAGCAGCATAATCCGTTCATTTTTCACCGTGGGATCCGCAACCGGAATAGCAGAAATCAAAGTCTCGGTATAGGGATGCATAGGGTTGTAAAACAGCTCCTCAGTCTCGGTAAGCTCTGCAATTCTCCCTAAGTACATCACACAAACACGGTCCGATATATGCTCCACCACACTCAGATTATGGGCAATGAACATATATGTTAAGTCATATTCCTCCTTTAAATCCTGCAAGAGATTTAAAATCTGTGCCTGAATGGACACATCCAAGGCAGATACTGCTTCATCCGCCACCACAAATTTAGGGCCTGACGCCAATGCCCTGGCAATCCCGATTCTCTGCCGCTGTCCTCCGCTAAATGCATGAGGATAGCGGTTCAAATGCTTTAATTCCAGACCAACCCTGTTAACCAGATATTTCACCCGTTCCGTTATCTCTTCTTCTTTGAATTGCTTTGCAAGCCTCATGGGTTCTGCCACAATATCAAAAACAGTCATTCGCGGGTTAAGAGAGGTATAAGGATTTTGAAAAATCATTTGAATATATCTCCGCGTTTCCCTAAGTTTGTTTTTATTTATAGATGTAAAATCAATTTCCTTATCATCAAAATTAAATTTCACCGTTCCCTCTGTAGGCTCAATGATTCTTAAAATCGTTCTTCCCAAAGTGGTTTTTCCACATCCTGACTCTCCTACCACGCCCAGCACTTCATTTTTAGCAATGCTGATGGTGATGTCATCGACTGCCTTTACCACCCCCACCCGCGCCTTCGTAATACCTGTTTCAATCGGATAATATTTCTTTAATCCTGTAATTTCCAGTAAAGGTTTTTGCATCTTTTATTCTCCTTTAAAATGAAAGCATCTGACCATATGTCCCGGCTCTGCTTCAATCAGGGGTGGTATGCTTTTATTACAATGCCCTGAGCGCTCCTTACACCTGGAATAAAATCCGCATTCCTCCGGTGGATCCAGTGGAACGGGTACATTTCCTTCTATGGCATTTAACCGTTCCTTTGATTTCTTCCCAAGCACCGGCATGGAACTTAACAATGCCCTGGTATAAGGATGGATAGGGTTTTTAAAAATAGCCCTGACGCTTCCGCTCTCCACTACCCTTCCCAGATACATCACCGCTATGGAATCTGCCATTTCCGCAATCACTCCCATATCATGTGTAATATAGATAATGGACATGTTATATTCCTTTTGGAAACGCTTCATTAAATCAGTGATCTGAGCCTGCACCGTTACATCCAGAGCCGTTGTAGGCTCATCTGCAATTAGAATTTTGGGCTTGTTTACCATCGCCAGAGCTATCATTGCTCTCTGACATTGCCCACCGGACATCTGATGGGGATAAGCATCAAATTTCTGCTCTGCATTGGGCATTCCCACTGCCTGAAGCATCTCCACGCACAGCTGCCTGGCTGCCTTTTTATCCTTTTTTTCCTGATGAACCATAACTGCTTCCATCATCTGTGCACCAATACTATAAACCGGCGATAAACTGGCCATAGGCTCCTGGAAAATCATGGATATGTCTTTTCCTCTCAGCTTTCTCATAGCCTTACTGTCCGGATTATAATTTACCAAATCCACCAGTTCATTTTCATCATGATACAGAATCTCTCCCCCCAAAACCTTTCCCGGGTATTGCACGGTACGGAGGATCGAGTGGGCCGTAACACTCTTTCCGCTTCCAGATTCTCCGATGATTCCGATTGTCTCATTCCGTTTTAAGCGAAAGGTGACATCATCCACCGCTTTCAGAGTTCCCGTATCCAGCTTAAAATAGGTCTTTAAGTTATTTACCCTTAAAATGTATTCACTCATCTCTTTTCCCCCTCTTATTTGTATGGATCCGCCGCATCCCTGAGTCCATCCCCCAAAAAGTTAAAGGCAAGAACAGAGATAACCACAAAGAGACCAGGTATCATCATCCACGGATACATGGAAATGGTATTAATGCTTTGTGCATCCTGTAAAAGTACACCCAGGCTTACAATAGGAGGCGTGAGACCGATTCCAAGGAAACTTAAGGATGTTTCCGCCAGAATCATACTGGGTATCGCCAGCGTCACGTTAACAATCAGATAACTGCCAAAGGACGGAAGGAGATGCTTAAGGATGATATATCCATCTGTAGCTCCGGAAACCCTTGCGGCTGTTACAAAATCCTCATTCCTAAGCTCAAGCAGCTTTCCCCGCACCACTCTTGCCAGGCTGGTCCAGCCGATCAGGGACAGAATGATGGTAATTGCAAAATATATTTTCAGGGATGACCATGTAGTGGGAAAGGCCGCTGCAAGAGCCATCCACAGAGGAATACTGGGAATGGACATTAAAAATTCAATAATACGCTGGATGATGGTATCCACTATGCCCCCATAATACCCCGAAATCCCCCCAAAGAAGCAGCCCAGAATGAAGGTAAAACACACACCCACCAATCCCGTGCTCAGAGATATCCGCAAGGCACTCATTACCCTGGAATATAAACACCGGCCGGAAGAGTCTGTACCAAAAGGAAAGAATACATCCTGCTTCGGTGTCCCGAAAAAATGAATGTTTCCCGTTATAACGCCCAACAGTTTATAAGAATCCCCCCTATAAAAAAATCCCAGTTCATGCTTGACGGCGGTGTCTTCTGCATAGTATTTTCTCCAGGTTACCGGATCCTCCTCCTGCTTCAGCCCATAAACAAAAGGCTGTAAAGAAAAGTTCCCCTCTGCATCCACAAAATGTATCTTTGTAGGCGCCATGCTGATGGCAGTAGTGCTTCTCTTGGCAATATCCTGTGTCGCAAAAAACTCGCTGAAAATACCAACCGTATAAAGGATAAGCAGTATCATCATCCCCAGCATTGCCAGCTTATGCTTTTTAAATTTCCTCCACATCAGCTGCCATTGGGTTTCCATATAGATTGATTCTTCCATGGAAATCTCCGCTGTTCCCGCTGCTTTTTTCGTTTTCCCAAAAGTCATGTCATACTCTCCTTCCTTTATTGCAGCCGTATTCTTGGGTCAATCACCACCAGCAGTATATCCGAAATAAAGGTACCCACAACAGTAATTGCCGTTAGCATCAGCACACTGGTTCCTGCAAGATACATATCCTGTGACAGCAGCGCATTGTAGAGCAGGGAGCCAACTGTGGGGATATCTAAAACAATCGCAGTTACCGTAGCGCCTGATACGATGGTAGGCAGAACGCTTCCTATAGAACTGATGATCGGGTTGAGCGCCACACGAACCGGATATTTATAAATCATTTTATTTTCTTTAAGTCCTCTGGCCCTGGCCGCAACTACATATGGCCGCTTAAGCTCATCCAAAAGAGTCGCCCTCAAGATACGGATCACATTAGCCATACTGGCAAGACCGATGACAATAACCGGTATGGGCAGATGCTTGCACAAATCCCACAATTTTGCCATACTCCAGGATGCATTCTGAAATTCCGGTGAGTAAAACCCTCCCACACTCAATCCAAAATAATGGTTGCTGTAGTACATCAGAATCAGTGCCAGAAAGAAGCTGGGAGTAGCCAATCCAACAAATCCCAGAATGGATACCAGGTAGTCTCCCACGGAATACTGGTGTCTGGCGGAATAGATACCGATAGGTATTGCCAGCGCATAGGAGAACACCAGGGTGATCAAGGAAAGAACTATAGTCATGGGCATACGGGTCGCAATCAAATCCTTAACCGGGGTTTTCCACTGGAAAGACTGCCCAAAGTCCCCATGGAACATATTTTTCATCCATAAAAGGTATTGCTTCCACATCGGCTGATCCAGGCCATATTGCTGCCTTAAGCTGAGAACCACCGATTCATCTACTTGTCCCATCTGCTGCTGCAGATTGGCGATATAGGAAGTAAGATAATCCCCAGGAGGAAGCTGAATCACCACAAAGGCAAACACTGACATGACTGCCAGCAAAATAATCATGTAGATAAATCTTCTAACAATATACTTCTTCATTTATCTTTCATCCCTCCTTATTTCCATTTTGCCTTTTCATATCAGGGAAGGCAGGTAATCCGCCTTCCCGTTTAAGTCACACCTTAATTTTTGAAATACCAGGTATCACCGCGATAAGGCTTCCAGAAATTATAATCATTAGCAAAAGCCCCTTCCTTTGGTGTGTTTCCCAGGCGATTGCTGATAATTACCAGCCGTGGGGAGACAGAAACACCGATCAGCCAGCACTGGTCACTGATTCTCTTTAAAATACTTTCTCCCAGAACTGCATACTCAGGATCTGTATTAGACATGGTTCCAAACCTTAAACAGTCATCATAGATTTCCTGAATTTCAACAGGAGGTTTCTCACCTTTGGTTCCATTGCTGTCCCAGTAATCCTTATATGCTCTCATAAATTCCAGATCGTCAAATGCATTCCCGGGACGCAGGCGGCTGAACGCAGCTCCTCTTAAGTTAAACTCACCTACTGAATCCAAAGTAAATGCCTGCATGTTTCGTTCATTTGCAATACCTCTTTCCAGATAGTAAGAGCGCTCCACCTGCTTTAAAGAAACCTTAATACCAACTGCATTCCAGTATTCACAGGCAATCTCAGCTACAGGCACAAATTCTTCAATGGTTTCCAATGCAATATTAAACTCCTGCCCATTTGGCATAAGCCTTACAGTATGGGAGCTGTTCCACTGATATCCGCACTCATCCAGCAATGCATTTGCTTTTTGTGCATCATAATCCAAAAATGCCTGTTCAAATTCTGCCTTCATAAAGGAGGTGTTGGACGCAGCGGTTGCCTGTCTCACATCACCTTTTCCATAGTATAAGGTCTGGTTAATGGTATCCCTGTCCAGAGCATAACTCATTGCCTGGCGGAATTTCACATTGGTAAATACTTCTCTCAAATCCGGATTTTTATCAGTGAGATTGAAGGAAAACGCACAATCCGCACCTCTTGTATTATCAAACAAATACACCTGGTAATTTCCATTAGCCTCATTTTCTTTCAGCATGGTGTAATCGGAAACAGGGAGAGGATTCTCACCTGCCGCATGAATTTCACCGCTGATCAGCTTAAGGGCACGCACATCTTTATCCTGTACAATCATCGCTTTCTGCTCATCTATGTAGGGAAGCTGGTTTCCTTCCTGGTCAACCACATGGTAATATGGATTACGTGCAAAATACTTATTTCCGTTTGTATCGATTCTGTCTAAAACCCATGGATAGACATCTGGAGCCTCGGTATCCGTCTGTGCCTGCGAGTTGTCCACATGCATTTTAAAGCAAAGCACCCATGATTCATACCCTTCTTCCTTTGCAACCTTATCTGCATCCGGATTATAAGTTTTGTGCCACTTCTCCAAATAACTCTTGGGTGCAAAAAATGTCCGGATAATGTTGGTGGAATAACGGGCCATGGTAACCTCAAACGCGGGATTTGGTTCTTCAAAATTAATGGTCAGAGTATAAGGATCGATCTGATTATATACCATGGGTATTCCATTACTACAGTAAGCAGCTTCTACTGCAGGATTGACAGCAGTATTCATGAGAATATCATTGTACCAGAACATCCAGTCGTCAGTGGTAAAGTCCTCTCCATTGGACCACTTCATCCCCTCTCTTAAGTGAATGGTAAATTCAGTGAAATCCTCACTGACATCATAGCTTTTAATCAGGTTTGGCTTAAAGGTCTGCAAATCCTTTTCAATGGTCAGTATAGACTGGAATCGCAATCCTTCCGTATCCACCTGACCCACGCTCGGCCCAAAGGCAGCACCAACATAAGTTCCGCCGTAAACACCGATTTCATCCACTTCAACTACAGCCGGTTCCTTGGGAAGCCGATCCTCAATTTGGGGAAGTTCTCCCTTTTCCACCAGTTCATACAGCAATGGAGATTCCTTGTACCTTCCATCTCCAACGCCTCCGCGAGCCAGATTGTCTGTCCCGGAAGCTCCTGCCTGCGTCCCTCCAGATGTTTTTGCCGGAGCCGCTGCACCTCCTTCCCGGGATGTGGCCGTTGCCGGAGTACCGCTTCCACAGCCTGCAGTTCCAGCAACCATACAAGCTGCCAGTAACACTCCTACAAATCTCCTCTTCTTCATTCTGCTTCCTCTCTTTCCTTTCCTTATTTCAGGTGTTTTTAAGCAACCTTGTTACTTCAGTTATGATTCTATACTCAACTACCCGGCTTTTTTAGTGTATCTCTTGTCATCAGAACCGGTTGGAGAATGATTCGTTTATGAAACTTTTGTTCTTCCAGATTTACATGAGCCTCTTCCATCAGGGAAAAGCATTCTGCAATCATTATATTGGCATCCAGAGAATAGGTGGTAAGCGCCGGAGCAAACTGACCGGCAAGAGGAATATTATCCACGCTGAGCACCGATACCTGATCCGGAACCTCAATTCCTTTTGCCCTAAGAGCTTGGATCAAGCCAATGGCCATCCAGTCATTGGCGGCAAAAACTGCGGTAAAGCTGCGGTGCTCCACAAGGTTGATTACCCGGTCGGCCAGGGAATAACCGCCTCTGAAGTTCATCTTACTTTCCAGAACAACATGTTCAACCGCATGCTTTCTGGCTCCCCGGGTAAATCCGTTTTTACGGTATAGTGCGGAAGCATATGTGTCTGGTCCGGTAATATGAATCAATCGTCTATGACCATAACCGGCCAGGACCTTTGCTGCATTCATACCAATTTTAAAATGATCAAAATAAATCTGCGCAAAATCATCATGATCCGGATAATTTTCAAAGGAAATAATGCGGGGAAACTTTTCCTTGATTCTCGAAAGATCCACTGCTTCAAACTTTCCAATCATCAGAACCGGTGAAACCATATTTCCTTTCTCCAGGGTATCTATGGTCAATGGGATCATATTTACGCTGTTTTTTGCCGAATAGTTGGTCAGCTCCATCAACAGCCTATTGTAAAATGGATCATTCAGCTTAATGCTGGGGGAACAAATAATATTGATGTATTTGCTTTTGATGATGGGAGCTACATAAGTTCCCTTTCCCTCATACTTGATCAGCAGCCCTTCTGACACCAATTGGGCGATAATTTCTCTTATACGCTGCCTGCCTACCCTCATCCTTTGCTCCAGCTTCCGCTCGGACTCCAGCTTGATCAAGCGGTCAGATTGAAGTTCTTTTATCTCTCTGCGCAGTACATCAGCAATTACTTTATTTTCCTCATTCATATTTTCGCTCCTGACTTTTATTGTAAATTTTGCACAATACCCTTTTTGTTTTTAATATAAAAATATTCACAAAAACTACTTTTGGTTTAACCCAAATAAAGTGCATTACTATACATATTTTACAATTTATTCTTATTTTAATTAATATATTGCTTAAAATAACGTTTTCATTTATCTTTTTTATAGTCATTTTTACCAATAATACAACACCCACTTATTCTTGTCAAGTAAATAAAAAAACTAATTATTTTTTTCTGTATTTTAGTTATTTTGCACATTTTTCATTTCCCATACTTGTCTAGTATTACCACACAAAAATAAGGAGTCCTGAAAGTTTCCACTTAAGAAACTTTGGACTCCTTATTATCTATTTCCTGTTTTTTTCAGTGTATCTCTGGTTATTAACACAGGCTGAAGAATCACCCTTTTTTGAAAATGCTTCTCCTTCTGACTTGTCCTGGCTGTATTCATAAGGGAAAAACACTCTGCAATCACCATATTGGCATCAAGAGAGTAGGTGGTGAGCGCAGGAGCGAACTGACCTGCCAAGGGAATATTATCCACGCTGAGCAGAGAAACATAATCGGGTACCTCCAGGCCTTTTGTTCTAAGAGCCTGAATTAAGCCGATAGCCATCCAATCATTAGCGGCGAATATCGCCGTATATTGCTCTTGACTGACCAGTTCTGCAACCTCATCCCCAAGAGAATACCCTCCTGCAAAATTCATCTTGCTTTCCAATACAGTATATTCCATTCCGTTTTTTATGGCTCCTCTGATAAAACCGTCTTTCCGATAGAGAGCAGAAGCAAAGGATGCCGGGCCGGTTATGTGTATCACCTTCATATGTCCATATGCAGCAAGAACTTTAGCTGCATTCATCCCAATTTTAAAATGGTCAAAATAAATCTGTACAAAATCGTCATCATCAGGATAATTCTCAAAGGAAATGATTTGGGAATAGGCCTTTTTTATCTTTTCAAGATGTTCTTCTGCAAACTTACCAATCATCAATACCGGCGAAATAATATCTCCGTTTTCCAGCGTATCCATAGTAAGCGGAATCATGTTCACACTGTTTTTCGCGGAGTATCCCGTAAGTTCCATCAGCATACGGTTATAAAAGGGATCATTTAACTTAATGTCGGGGGAACAGATAATATTTACAAATTCATTTTTTACTAAAGGCGCAATATAAGTTCCTTTTCCTTCATACTTGATCAAAAGCCCCTCCGACACAAGCTGGCTGATGACCTCCCTGATCCGTTGCCTTCCCACTTTAAGCCTTTGTTCTAATTTCCTCTCCGATTCCAGCTTAACCAATCGGTCAGACTGAAGCATTATTATTTCGTGGCGCAGGGCATCTGCAATCTCTTTATTCTCACAATTCATGGCATCTCCCAATTTAATGATGAGATCTTCAAAGCTGACAAAATATTTTTTAAATATTCTGCCGGCATCATTCCCATCCTTTTCATAAATATATTAAAAAATATTAATTACGCGTATTTATTATTCATTTTTATATTTTAGTGACTTTCTTGAAAATTGAAATTACTCTTAAAAGCAAATGTATTATATTCGCCCATTTGAGATGTCATAGGGAATCATCACTTTTTCGTACTGGTAGCGCCCCGCATCCACGATCATACGGCACATTGTGACTTCCAAATCAAAACGCCGTTTACCGCAGCTGCCGGGATTGAGAAACAGTACTCCGTTAATAATTTCAGCAGAATATTTGTGGGAGTGTCCATAGATCACCACGTCCACATTTGTTAAGTATTTTGGGACATCTTTCTTGTTATGAACGATGAAGAATCTTACACCTTCAATTGTGACGGCAATGCTTTTAGGCAGGGCTTCTGCCCATTCTTTATCGTTGTTACCACGCACCACATAAGTCTCTCCCAGCTTTCGCATTGACTCGATAATGTATGGTGTGTTGATATCGCCAGCATGAATGGTACAATCAGCTTCAGCAAGTTCAGCCATAACATGTTCTCGCAGCAGACCATGAGTATCGGATAAGATTGCAATCTGTTTCATGAGCTCCTCTTTCTTAGTTTTGTTAATAATTGTTCCCAACCTGTCTTTGCAGCTCATTGAAACGAATTACCTTGCTTCTATAAATTCTCCACAATATCATTAGCTTCCACTTACCGGACAAAATATTGATTCCCAGCTCCGTAGGGCATATTTCGCTGATTGTAACTGTTTTTGACATCTACATCATCCTTTCTTCTATGGAGTACATATCAAAAAAGATACGTCGTATTAATAAAGTGCATACTTGCTTCCCTTAAAGAATGGTGCTACTCTTTTAGTATAACAAACGGCATCAATTTTACAAGTCGCCATAAGAAAGGAAGATGTTTTTTATGATTATTGATAGCCATGAACATATAATGCTCTCTGTGGAGAGTCAAGTTAAAAAGTTAGAGGCGCTGCCATTGATAAGGCCATTCTGTTTTCCATGACTCCACATCCAGAAAAAACACATAACTATGCGGAATTAAAAGTTTTTCCATTCTATTATTCCCTTGCATTGCCAATCTCCAATGTTCTGCTTACATCATCTATTCGTGTTACCATTCCGGTTACCTGCACATATTCTCTACCCATAAAATACTCCACAGTCACTATGTCTCTTTTCTGAATCTGTCTTAACTTCCAATCTAACTCCTCCTTCTTCTCTTCTGACAGATCACGTTCAGGGACGATAATCTGTTCTTTTTCTCCCACTGCCTCCCGAAACCCTTTTAATGCATCAAAGGGCAAAATTGTTTCGCACGGCTGCTCCTGTCCATTTTACTCCTGCTATTCTCCGCTTTTATGACCTCCAATCTGCCTGTTACGTTCTATGGTGGTACCAGCCTTCTGTAACCTCCTGTCTTTTTCCAGTTCTGCCGGACCGGTAAATAAGTCATACTGTTCCATCACATAGGGTATCATAGCTCGGTAGGAATTAGTGGCAACAGACATGGATGTGGTTCCTATCGCCGGTTTTAATTCCAGTTCATTAGAATATCCAATCATCAATGCCAAACAATCGGTATAGCGAATCCTCATTTGCGCGGGTAATATGGCCCATATTGACAATGCCTATATGATTCAGGTCCAACCAGTAAATTGTATTCCTCTATAAAAAAACTGCACTCCTTTAGTCTGACATGTTGTTTTATAACATGCCTGACTTTTGGGGTGCAGGTCAAGCGGATATTCGCAATCCGCTTCGCTACTTGCTCACGGCGTCCCCGATAGTGCGGGGGAGGCCCTGCCCCGCTTTATCGGGCATAACCGAACAGCAGCTGTCGCTGCCTGTCAGGTGGAGCTTGTACTCCACCTGACACAAGCAAGTCCCCACCTATCACTTAATGCTTTTCGCATTTGAAGTGGGGAACTTACTTGATTTGGTTGAACCGGGGGCTAATTTTAATGTGTTGATTCAATTGGTTTTTCTCTTACTTTTGCATAATATGGATGGCAAAGCCGCCAAACTCACCGTCTAAATATACGTTCTTCAGTTTGCCATCCTCGGAATATGCGGCAGTATCCATGTTAAAGGAGAAACCTTTCTCTTTTAACTCTTCTGCTGCAGCGGTCAAATCAGGTGTACGCATGGCGATATGACCGTTTGCCCCCAGGAATGGAGCCTTCATACACTCAAAGTAAGGACCGCCGAATTCGGACTTTTGTCCATGACGAGGCTCCAGGTTAAACATCATACTCAGAAGCTGAGCCAGTTTCTCTGCCTCCTCAGCATTTGGGGTGTTGATGCCGATATGCTCCAGTTCAAATTTATTATTCATAATCATACCTCTTTCTCAAAATGTCGGAAGATGATCCGTTTCATATAAAGCCGGATATTTTTTTAAATACATTGAATGCGTTCGGTCACTGCCTGCCGTAAACCATATGAGAGACCATGGACCGATCAAAAAGATTACCATTCATTTAAGTAATTTAGAATCTACATTGGGAACAACAGCAAAGCTCCGGCAGTTAAAGCAAGCAGACGGATAAAGTACATGGGAATTGTATATTTCCAAAACTCGATCAGCTTGTACTTACCAATTCCCATTACCATAGCCGGCATACCGTCAATTGGTAAGAAATGGCCATTCCAGCCCGAAACTACAATTGCAGCAGCAGCAGCTGTTGGATTCAGACCCAAGCTCATACAGGTAGCAATAGCCATAGGTGCAAATACATACACAGTACCTATAGTGGATCCTGTAAGGGTTGCAAGTACACTTGTTAACATACAGAAAACAAAGATCAGGATGAAAGGATTGATATTAGTGCCCAGCATATTAGCTACAGTTTCGCCAACTAAAGCAGTTAATCCTGTACTGCCAAGAGCATCAGCAACACCGATCACGCCAGCAGACATCAAAATAATTGGAGCACCGATGTTGTTACGAATTTCATCGAAATTCAGAACACCGACAGCTAAAACCAGACATGCAGATAAACCCGGAATCATATATCCTGCATCGCCAACCTTGCTTTGAAGAATCATACCAACAACTGCTGCTATAAAGGCTGCATATGTTGTATTTTCTTTCCATTTTGGTAAATCGTAAACTGTTTCTTTAGACTTATCAGCGTCGATTTCTGTATCTTCAACATTTTTGTCAGGCAGAACTTTATAACCAATTAAAGCCCATACTACATAAGCTAATGAAAGTATTAGATTTACAATAGAGAATTTTGCTAAGGACACGCTGGTAATACCTGAACCAGCAGCTCCTAAAACAGCAATAACAATACCATATTGTAATGTAACATTTACAGGAATTAGTGGATGGTTAGCTGCGAAACCAGCAGCAGCAATAACTTTACCACGCGGTAACTTGTCAGTATACTGTATGGTAGATAATATACCTAAGGTAAGAACATAGAATGCAGTTGAGCCCGTGCCAAAGATACTGCTGGCCAGCATAACGATAATAAATAACAGTATATATGCCTTAAATCCACCTTTGTTAGCCATGTTCAAAATTGTTTTTCTGAAAGTACCAATAAGGCTGGTTTTTTGAAGAGCTGCCACGATTGCCATAAAAGAGGCAAGCATAATAATGGTAGCGTTAGAAAAACCGCCGAAAGCAGTCTTGATATCGGTTATTCCAAAAAGAACCATCAGCAGACATGCGAGAATTGGAGGTGCGCCGAACGGAAGTTTTTCTGTCATGATCAAAATAATCATGAATGCAGTGATAGCAATGGCAATAATCATTGGGACAGTCATTTGATTGAACTCCTCTCTTTTATACAGGATTATTTTTATACAATATCATGCTTCTTTCCTGGCATGAACCATAAGGATGGCATAATCTATGGCATTGACCAGGCTCAGCTCGCTGGAACGGCCGCTGCCTGCAAGGTCTATGCCTGTGCCATGGTCCACACTGGCCCGAATGATAGGCAGGCCCAGAGTCACGTTAACACCTTCAACAGCCTCCCAGCGCTTTTCCTCACGGTTATAAACAAAGCCTTTCACCTTCAGCGGGATATGACCTTGATCGTGGTACATGGCCACAACGATGTCATACCATCCGCCCAATGCCTTAGAGAACACGGTATCGGGAGGGGTTGGCTTCTTTTCAGGGATAATGATGCCCTCAGCCATAGCAGCCTCAATTGCAGGCTGGATTTCTTTCACTTCCTCCCAGCCGAACATGCCGTTCTCACCACAGTGGGGATTCAGCCCTGCAACACCGATTTTAGGCTCTTTAATTCCCAATGCTTTACAGCCTTCGTTAGCAATGCGGATGCAATCCAGGACACGATCTTTCTTCACACGATCACAAGCTTCACGTAAAGACACATGAGTGGAAACATGGACTACCCGCAGATCGCCGTGAGCCAGCATCATGGTGTACTTCGGTGTGTCCGTGTAATCAGCATAAATCTCGGTATGGCCTGAGTAGTGATGGCCAGCCATGTTTATGGCTTCCTTACTCAGGGCATTGGTAACCGTAGCATCGATCTGGCCATCCGTAGCCAGCTGAATAACTTTTACAACATACTGGAAAGCTGCCTCGCCGCCCAGGGCACAGGCTCCCACACCAAAAGGCTCAGGCACATCCAGTTTAGAGGTATCCGGAATTTCATCTGCAGGAATCAGCCCCAAATCCATCAGGTCGATGGTGCCATAGGTGTACTTGCCTTCGGCAGGGGTAGAAACCACATTCAGCTCCAGATGAATGCCGTGAACCTTCCCGGCCACCTTCAGAGCGTAACTCATGGAAGTTTCGTCGCCCACTACCAAGGGCTTACAACGTTCGTAGAGTTTTGCATCTGCCAGTGCACGAACGGTAATTTCCGGGCCATTTCCAAAGGGGTCACCCATAGAAATACCAATAACAGGTTTCAATTTTATATTCATATCAGCACATCCCTCTGTCGGCGTTTTCCTTCAAAACCTGTTTTAGCGCGTCAATACCTTCGTCGCACAGGTAGTTGAATGGACGGCGGCAGTCGCCTACAGGATAACCCAGCATAGAAACAGCCTTTTTAACAACAGTGTTAGGGTTGCCATATTTGAATACGGCACGGAAGGAGGCGATGGAGTCTTGTGCTGCTTTAGCCTCTTCCAGCTTACCGGCCTTGAACAATTCATAAATAGATGCCAGAACATGAGGATATACGTTGGCACATCCTGCGATGCCGCCTGCACCGCCTGCCTCCAGGCAAGGCAGAATTAATGAATCGTTTCCGGACAAAACACGGAAGTCTTTGTCCAAGTCCCTTGTAAGATTGATGTAGGCAAGTAAATTATCCCAGTCACCGCTGGAATCTTTGGCACCCATGATGATGTCTACATCTTTAGCCAGCTTTGCAACGGTTTCAGGAAGCAATTTGTTGCCTGTGCGTGCAGGGATGTTGTACAGCACGATTGGAATATCTACATGCTTGGCAATTTCTACATAGTGGTCATAAAGCTCTTTTTGTGAAGCAAGAGCAAAGCTGGGAGTGATAATGGACAGCACGTCGGCGCCAAGCTCCTGAGCCTTCTTGCTGATACGAATGGTATCAGCCGTGGAAATGCAGCCGGTACCTGCATACACCGGAACACGATGTTTCACTTGGTCGATAGCAGCCTCAAGAACCTGAATTTTTTCATTTTCACTTAGAATGTAGCCTTCACCGTTGGTTCCGAATGGGAACAGACCATGGACGCCGCCCTCCAACAAACGTTCGATCTGGTTACACAGCTCCTTCAGATTAATCGATTCATCGGGATTCATTGGGGTTAAAATCGGTGGGATAATGCCTTTTAATTCAATATTCCTCATAATAACGCTCTCCTTCTTTATTTATAAAATAATTTATAGGATTTCTAAGTACAGATTTCTTGCATCCTCTGCAGTTACAGGGCGCATGTTATTTACCAGCAAGCGCTGCACTTGCATGCCGGCCTCTACTAAGCCATCCAAATCCTCAAGCGGAACGCCGAATTCCTTTAAGCTGGCCGGAATGTCTAAATGACGTACGATTCGCTCAAGCTGCCCAATCATCCACTCTGCCTTTTCATTCGTTGTCCGGCAGATCGTTTCGGTGTCATGGCAGCAGCGATCATATACTAAAGCAAAACGATCCTGACAGAAAGGTGCATTGAAACGCATAACCGGTGCCAGCAAGATTGCATTGGAAACGCCGTGAGCAATGTGATACTTTCCGCCCAAAGGGTAGCTTAAGGCGTGTACAGCTGTGGTACCGGAAGCTGTGATGGCAATTCCGGCATAGAATGCAGCAATCTGCATCTTGTTCTTGGCATCCATAGCCTCAGGATCATCACAGGCAGGAATAATATTGTTCAAAATCAGATCAAGCGCTTCCATTGCAAAGGTGTCTGAGAACAGATTAGCCTTTTTGCTGGTGTAGCACTCAATGGCGTGAGCTAAGGCGTCCACGCCGGTAGCTGCAGCAATCTGTCTGGGTAAATTTTTAATCATGCGGGCATCTAAAATTACATAATCAGCAATCATATTTTCATTTACTATGCCAACTTTCAGCTCTTTTTCCGGAACCGCAACAATGGCATTTGGAGTTACCTCCGCACCGGTGCCGGCGGTGGTGGGAATAAGAATTGTCGGAACACACTTTTTCGCGCGCCCCGGCTCATCCAGCAGTTCCTTTACACCGTATTCATCAGTTACAAGTACGCTGGCCAGCTTGGCAGCATCCAAAACACTGCCGCCGCCGCAGGCGATAATCATATCTGCGCCGCTTGCTTTAAATTGATCAACAATATTCTGCACCGCCATGTAGGATGGCTCCGGCGGAATCCCGTCCAGCACATAGTAATCTGCTCCCCCGGCCTTTACTGCAGCTTCCGGCAAATCAAACAGGCCGGAAGCATGTATTCCCTTGTCGGTAAACATGGCTACACGCTTAACGTAATTATTCTTTAATATTGCAGTGATATTGTCTATTGAGTTTTCGCCGCCGTAGACGGCATGGGGCATTCTTAAATTATATACAGTCTGCATCTGATATCACTCCTATTGATCGTAATTTAGTGAAAGACATCCTTATAATGTTGTTTATTTTGTGCCCTCGCCGGATGTAGGGTTGTACACGCCGACGTACTCACGCTTTGCGCCGATCACGTCTTTTTCGGTGAAGCTGACGTATTTAATGCACTTACGGGTGTAGGCTGCGTATGTCAAATGCAGTCTGCCATCAGCGCTCTGCATCAGGTAAGGGTACTCGTATTGCTTGTTGTTTGTTTTGTTCTCCTCACCCATGTATCCCTCTCCACGTTCCATCAAGCGGATTAACGGGAAAGTAAGGCCGCCGTCTTCGGACAGTGCCACAGCAACAGGACAACGCAGCCCCGGCCATGCAGCTTTGCCCGGAACGGGAGATGGCGTGGCGGTGGGGTTATATGCCACAGCAACACGGCCGCTTTGGGTACGGATCGCACTTATAGAGGAGTTATTATTTGGCAAAGGAGTAGGTTTCGGCTCTGACCAGGTTTCGCCCCAGTCCAGAGATTCGCTGCGGTAGACGTGGTCGGCCTCACGGCTGCGCATGAAAGCCGCAAGGTGCCCGTCATCAAGCTCCACAACGGTAGGATGAACACGGCCACGGCTGTTCGGCATTTCTACCATTCGCCAGGACTTACCCTGGTCATCAGATATCTGAAATACACTGGGGTCGCCGGACAGGCCTTCTTCGGAGTCTGTGCACAGCCAGTTGCCAAAAATCCAGCGGCCATTTTTCAGAATCTGAATGGGCTGGCGGCAGAAGCTGCCTTCTCTTGGGAAAACGGTCTCATAGCCGCCCCAGGTCAGGCCGCCGTCAAAGCTCTTTTGGCATCTGATTTGAGAAGTGAACTGCATGTTATCTTTGCCCGCAACGCGGTCCAGCTGCGCGGTGTACATACACCAGACAGCACCGTCAGGACCGTAGAATAAAGATGGATTCTGCTCGCTGCGCTTGGGATCACCGGATACGGAGACCGGCGGCCTCCATCGATCGGCCCCCTTGGGAAGACGGGCACATACAATATGCACGTCGGCTTCTCCTTCATAGGTTCCCGCAAACCAGCAGCACAGCATGTCACCGTTTGGAAGCTCCAGCATTGCAGGAGAATGACAGGTAGCAAAAGGGCCGGGAGGTACCATGGATTCCACAGTACCCATTTCTTCGTTGCGGTAAATACGACCGTCTAAAGTCAGACCGGCAAGAGTAGGATAGCTCATAATATATACCTCCAGTTCATATTTTTTATTTCCAGGAAATTTTTTCTGCTAATTTTATCAGTAGATCCTGATATCCAAAACCACCGGATTTTGAAATAATATGATATGTTTTTTCTTTGTAAATAAATTCTGTTAAAACAACGCCGGTTGCCATTTCGCAAATTGGCGTCAGCTCTGAAACATCTAACGCCTGCATTAACGCCATGAGCGTGTCTCCGCCGGTGCACAAAAGAGTGGCGTTCAGACCGTGGTCAAGCATTCGCTTAATCAAAGCTGCCAGATTGTCCGAAATTTGCACCCGAAGCTGTTCCGTTGTCAGGTTGTGTTCCTGTGCATAGATACGGGTATCCTCATACCCTTCCGGGTCATTAACATCAAGAATAAAGCGTTTTTTCGCATATGCCTGTGCCAGCCATTGACCAACACATTCGGCCGCCGGCTCACTATCCGCCCAGCCGCCTTCCAGTTTTTGAACAGGGTTCAAATTCACATGGGGAAAGCCGTATTCTTCTGCCGCTTTCATTTGGCTGATCGTTACCGGATTAACACTGCCGCAAGCTATAAACAGTGTATCTTCAAGCTTGGGCATTTTGGAGGCAGGCCCATTCAAATTCAGCATATCTGCCAGCACCGCCGCAAACCCGGCACATCCTGCACAGAATCGCAGCCTCTCCAGCCCCAGTTTTCTGCCGATGTGCTTTAAATCTGCATCTGTCTCAGCATCAAATACCTGGATTCCGGGATTTGAAATCTGATACTCTTTATTTTGTGGATGTATCAGAACCGGCACATTCGTTTGCTGTCCAAGGATTTCCGCCACCGCCGAGTCCAAAATCGGTTCAAAAGGATCCTGGCCAAAAACGGTCTGGGCCACAGGTACACCGTCGATATAGTGAATTCCCTTACGGGTGACCCTGCCCAGTTTGGGAAAGGCTGGGAGAAACGGTATGGCGCTGACACCTGTTGCGTCCATCAGTGCCGTCAATTCACTGCCAATATTTCCCCGCAGTACAGAGTCTGTCTTTTTATAAATGTAAGCAATTCCGGCTTGAAATGCTCTATGTACTATGCTGTACACAATCTCATAGGCCTCCCGTGGCTGCAGATGCCGGGTTTCTGCCACCACCACTAAAACTTCTACCGCTTTTTCAATTGTTCGGAAATCATAGTTTAAATCTGTGACCACGATTGTTGCTGTGCCCCTGGCTGCAAACTGCACTCCTGTGTCAAGTGCTCCTGTGAAGTCATCAGCAATGATCAGAAGCTTTACCATACATTTACCTCCTGTTGTTTCATTTTGAAACAGTATAGAAGGGCTAATTTCTTTTTTGTGCATTTTGGAAATTGTCAATCCCTTTTAGTTTAATTTTATATTCATTTTATATAAATTTTATTGCTTTCGTCAAGTTATTTTCGGCTTTAAATCGTTTATATTTGAAACATACAAAAAATTTATTGCTTATTTTTTGTGCATTTGGTATAATATGTTCAAATATGAAACGCAATATGGAGGTGTTTATGAAAAACTATATTCGTGTTTTGGGCATTGCGCCCTATGAGGGAATGAAAATTCAGATGCTCAATCTGGCGAAAGAATATCCCCAGATTGATTTGACAGTCTATGTTGGTGATATGGAGCAGGGCCTTATTATCGCCCAGAATAACTTTCATGGAGATTACGATGTGGTAATTTCCCGTGGTGCAACGGCGCAGATGCTGCGGCGGCAGCTAACCATTCCGGTTATTGAGATCGAAATTTCTATGTATGATATTCTCTGTGCCATCAAATTGGCCAACGGACTGAAAAAAAAGATTACCATGATTTCTTTCGCTGATATCCGAAACCATGTGCTGCCCTTATGCGACTTGCTGGAATGCGACATTGATATCCATACAGTGGATTCTATTGAGGCAGTGGAGCCGACTCTGCGCAGCCTTCAGGAGAAACAGTGTGAGACCATTCTCTGCGACGTGATTGTTAACACCACGGCACAGCGGCTGGGAATCAATTCTTTCCTTATCACCTCCGGAATGGACAGCATCCGAAATGCCTATAACCAGGTATTGCTGCTGTGCGAAAGCCAACAATACCTGCGGGATGAAAACTTGTTTTTTCGGGAGCTTATCCGAGGGCAGATCGGGCAGACGATTGTCTTTGACAGTCAGGGAAATCTGTTTCTGTCCACGCTGGAAGATCCAAAGCCTGAATTATTGGAATTGCTGCGCCAGGAACTATCCCAAGGACAGCAGGAGGGGGATCAGCGGATCAGCCGTTCTCTGAGAGGCATGCGCTACTCCATTCGTGTCCGGCAAATTGCCAGCGGTACTTTGAGATATACCGCTTTTTTCTTCGATGAAAGAAAATTGACCGTATCCTCAAACCAGATGGGAATCAGTTTCTCCGGCCGGGCAGAGGCAGAGGCAGCTTATTACAACAGCATTTTCAGCTTTGCGGGAAATCTCCAGGGCTTTCAGCAGGAAATTGACCAAATAGGCCAAAGTACCGCCCCTGTCATCTTCACAGGCGAGGATGGCACAGGTAAGGAATCTGTCGTCAGCATGCTTTACATCAGGGGCCCGCTGCGGAATAACCCCTTAGTATCCATCAACTGCAGCCTGCTGAACGACCGCAGCTGGGTGTTTCTTATGGAGCATCACAACTCCCCATTGGCAGACGAGGACAGCACCCTATACTTTTCAAATGTGGATGTATTATCTCTGGAACGGCAGTACCAGCTAATCGCTGTTCTGACAGAGATGGATGTGTGCCGGCGAAACAGGGTAATGATTTCCTGTGTTTGTCAGAACGGTGAATATATATCCAAAGTAGGTGCCCTTTTCCGGGAAAAACTTTCCTGTCTTTCCTTGTACTTACCCCCGTTGCGCCAGCTCTCTCATCAGATTCCCACTTTGATGAATCTATGTCTGAGCCACATGAACGTCAACATGCCCCGGCAGATTCTGGGTGCAGACCCGGAAGCGCTGTCTCTGCTGCAAAGTTACAACTGGCCCCATAATTACACCCAATTCCGCCGGGTAATTGGGGAACTTGCGGTAACGGGTACAGGCCAAATCATCACCGCCGAAAATGTCCGTCAGGTACTGCTTAAGGAACGGCACGTTGGTGCTTTCTCCTCCCAGAAAGAAAATGCCGCCACTCCTCTGGATTTAAACCGTACGCTTACAGAGATCAGTCAGGACATCGCTATCCGGGTGGTCAATGAAACCGGGGGCAACCACACCTCAGCAGCCAAACGTTTGGGCATCAGCCGCACAACCCTATGGCGTCTGATGCAAAAATAATATAAAAAAAGCACGCAGGTTTTTGTTAAATAAACATATGAATGCCTGGGATGAACAAAAAAAGCCAGTAAAACATTTGTTTACCAGCTTCAGACTGCAGACAAAGGAGACAGAGCACGTTGATCCCAGCCATTCCATTTGCCATTTATCACGATATCTCTTAAACAGCAATAAAAAAGACTATATTTCTCATTAAAGAAAACATAGTCTCTTGTGTTTGGTTCTGCATAAAAAGGCAATGAATTTTTGAACCCAACCTTACAAAAATATCATTAATCCATGCATCTGAAAACAGAACAGTAAAAATTCTCTCCCAGCTCAAAATGCTGTAACTGATGTAATCCATAGTTACGAAGGTCTTCCGCCAGCTGTATACGATCCAAGCGATGCTCAACTGAAGGCCCCATGGGCGTTTGCCGTTTATGAAACTCTATAACAGACAACACTCCGCCTTTGGTGATTATCCTCTTTATTTCATTTACCATTTTCTGCACATCAGGCACTTCATGTAAAACGGTACAAAGCAAAATAACACTGCAGGATGATTCCGGCATTGCTTGAATGCCGTTTATGATCATGACATTTTCAAGCTTCTTTTCTTCTGTTCTTACCCGCAATACCTCCAGCATTTCGTTGGAAATCTCCACTGCATATATTTTATTATTTGTTATTTCAGCAGCAGCGAATGTAAATATTCCCGTACCGGCTCCAACATCACAGAAAGTATCTCCGTCTTTGAGGCCGATTCGTCTGAGTGTGTCCTTTGGGGTCAGTTCCGCAAGTCTGTTTGGATTCTCCAGTTTATTATTCATATTCGTTCCCATACTCCTGTTTGTCATTGATTCAGTGAGGCTCACAGCCATGGTCGTGTCCCTCACAAATATGACCCTCCTCATGGTGATGACCACATGTAACATTGGAATCGTAATTCAGCTTTTCCTGTAGATAATCCTCTACAGCCTTATCCGCCTCACCAATTACTCCGCCAAAGAATTGTATGCCATTTTCGATCAACAAATTTTGGGCGCCGCTGCCAATGCCCCCGCAGATCAGCACGGAAACCTTTCGCTTTTTAAGAATGTCAATGAGTTCACCATGTCCGCGGCCATCTGCAGAAAGGATTTCTGCAGCGGTAATTCTGCCATCACTTACTTCATAAATTTTGAAGGTTTCCGTTTTCCCAAAATGTTGAAACACCTGTTTGTTCTCATAAGGTACTGCAATGATCATGATTATAACCCTCCTGTAATCTATTCACTCCATTGTTCAAACTGACTCGTGTCCGGAAGTCTCATTCTGATTGTTCATCACAGGTATGGGACTGAATGTCCTTCTCTCCCGCAGCCGTTCTTTCCGGATGCTGTTCCCTATGGCAATGTCTGCAGCCGCAATGAGATGTGCGGTCATTGCAAAGGACATAATTACCGCCTTCCAGGTACAGCTTCTTTCCCGTCACAAGACACTCCGCTAATTTGACACGGGCACTGTTATAGATTGCCTGTGCCGTTGTTCTGGCAACCCCCATCCGCCCGGCGCATTCTTCCTGTGTCAGCCCTTCCAGATCGATAAGTCTGATTGCCTCAAATTCATCAATAGCCATGCTGATTGCCTGTTCACTTAATTCCGGAGTATCCAGCGGACCGAAAACCTTGCTCTGAGGCATACAGCATACCCGCCTGCATTTGTGAGGTCTTGGCATATAGTTACCGCCTTTCCAAGTCAATTATATAAATGGCATATGCCATTTATATAATAATTATACTCTGTTTTTGGCATATGTCAATAACCTAATTATAAACATCATCAGCATCTCCCAATGCCACCGTTGTTTGGCATGGCTGTTCTTTAAAAGGCATAGCTATACCACCGCCGAAACAACGTTTTTTTATTTCCGTGTTCCGGCTGCCTAAATACACTTTACTGTTATCCTGCATTCATAATATTAACAATGCTCATTTTTTCGATCTTCTTAGTTGGTGAAATCACCGCGATAAAGGTTGTTAGGATCGCGGCTAAAATGACAGCAGTCAAAACCACAAGCGGCGGCTGCCAAAGCTCTCCCCAATTGGATGTTATCAACATTCCGAAGAAGAAACGGTGTAAAATTAGTCCTAAAATTCCTCCCGTCAGGCTGCCGGATATAGCGTAAGCAGCAGCCTCAGCCGTTACCATTTTTTTAAGCTGTTTACCTGACATGCCCACTGCACGCATCATGCCATAGTTGCCAATACGACTGGAAACACTTGCGTTTACCGTGTTGATAATATTGATTAAGGCAACGAGTGCAATGACCATCAAAAATCCATATACAAATACTGCCATTGCGAGATAACTTGTGCGTACCTCGCTGTTATGTTGCTGAAAATCCAGCAGTTTCATTTCCGGTGTAATCAGACTTCTGACCTGACCGGAAATGTCCTGCTTAACCTGTATATCAATAATTTTATAACAATCTACCCCGGTTAAGGCTGTAAATGTGTTTTCTGAGCAAAGAATAATCCACTCGCCATTAGCTGAATCAAGGGGAACATCGGAAACAATACCGGCAACCTGTACCTCATGCAGCTTTCCGTTCATGTTCAGCGTAATCGTATCGCCAATCTGCCAATTAAATTCCTGTGAATACCCGTAATCAACCAATACACCGTTTCCGTTTTTAACATTTTCAATACTGCCGGTAATAAGCGAATCTTCTGCCCACGCAAATTGAGGCTCGTCATAGGAAACCAGTGTGGCCGTATTGGTATCCCGTTTGTCGCTTGCAGGAATGTCTGTGTAAAACATACGTCCATAGATATTCTCTATATGAGGAAGTGCATTTATTTCTTCTTTGAGTGAACGTTTAAGCAGAACGGTATCCTGGGTTCCCTCGATGGATAAATCAGGCGCATAAGGCTTCAACGGATTTAACGCATGGTTCATAAAGGTAATTAAGATTGAAAAGCACAAGAACAGGACTATGCTGATTGCAAAAGAACCCGCAATCAACACCATGCTCTTTTTATTGGAAAAAGCGTGGCGAACACCCATTGCGGTATCTACGTGAAGCATTCTTGTGTTTGACGCTCTGTTTATTTGCAAATTATTGGTTTTATTGATATTGCCCGTTACAGCAGCTTGAGGAGATACCCTGGCGGCTTTTTTTGTGGGAGATTTTGAAGCAAGCAAAACAACCAGGAAGCCCATTATAATTCCCGAAGCCATACCAATCCAGCTGATCTGGAACATTGGCATTTCAGGAAGATATTCCGAGTTCAGCCTGTTTAAAAAAAAGAGTGCTGTCCACAATATAACACATCCGGCCAATAATCCGATAGGTATTCCTTTTATACAATACTGAAGTCCCTCAAGTCGGATATATCGTTTGATTTGCTTTTTGGTTGCTCCAAGACAGCGCAGCAATCCGAAAAATTGTGTCCTTTCCAAAATGCTCATGCTAAAGCTGCTGGCAATCATGAATGTACCTGTCATTGTCACAAGAATAAATAAAATTGCAGCTGTAAGATAAACTTCTAACACAGTGGTGTCATTGCTCTGTCCCATTAGGCCAAGTAGCATGGCATTTGTGGAAACCTGTTTATCAGTCAGACCATATTCCGCTTTGATTTCCGAAAGCGCCTGATTGATATTTACACCGTTTTTGAATTGAATGTAATCATACTCTTGATATAGTTCAGACGGAAGCGTACGCATTCCAGCAGTTGACAGCTGTAAACCGTGAGCGTCCGTACCTTGCAGGCTAGAGAAATCACCGTAGATTCCAGTGATTTTATACTGCCTTGCCTTTCCGTCAGAAAAATCAATTTCAATTGTGTCACCAATGGAAAGACCAAACTGTTCAAGACCCTGACTGTCAAGCAAGGCTTCTTGCTCCGATTCAGGATAACGTCCATCAGAAACAACCAAATTCATTTGTTTCGCAAGCTCTTCGCTGCTGCTCTGAACAATAAGTTCCTTTCCCTGATATGTTATCGCATCAGCCATACCCAAAAAACCGGATACATTGATATCACCGCGACTGTCTATGGAGGCTGCTGTATCGTCTGAAATATCTGAAACAATAGCGTGCCAGTTACCATACCGGCGTATCGATTCATTAATTTGGGATTTCAGGCTCATATCGGCCATACCGAAAATAGCTGTTACCAGCATGACGGATATGGCAATACATATTACAGTCAGCCTATTTTTCTTTTTATGTACTTTTGCATATTCTGAAACAAGACCAAGATAGCTGTTCATTGGGTATATCCCCCTAGATCTGTGAGAACACCGTCCGACACTTGCAGCACACGGTCAGCCGCAGAAGCAATGCTCCGGTTATGAGTAATCATGATAATTGTCTGCTGATAGCGTTTAGACGCTGTTTTTAAAAGCGATATAACCTCACTGCTGTTTTGGCTGTCCAGATTTCCGGTCGGTTCATCTGCAAGAATCAGCATAGGACGGGTAATCAAAGCACGTCCTATGGCTACCCTCTGCTGCTGACCGCCGGATAACTGCCGTGGCAGGTGATTCCGCCTGTCCTTCAAGGACAACACAGCTAGAATTTCCTCTACATAAGCCTGATCCGGCTTTTTATAGTCCAGCAGAACGGGAAATGTAATGTTCTGCTCCACATTAAGTTCCGGTATCAGATTAAACGCCTGAAAAACAAAACCAATGTTTCTGCGGCGAAAGATAGTAAGCTTTTCATCTTTCATGCTGAATATATCATTGCCGTCAATTAACACCTTGCCGGAAGCAGGAGTGTCCAGTGCACCGATCATGTTAAGCAATGTGCTTTTTCCGGAGCCGGATTCCCCTATAATGGCAGCAAATTCTCCTTTAGGAATCGAAAAGCTCACATTCTTTAGTGCATTGACCGCAGCTTCACCTGTACCATAGGTTTTGCTAATTGTTCTCACTTCTAATAAATCCATATCTTATTACACCTTTCCAGGCAGTTACGATTCATTACGTTTTTATAACTGCCTAAGGATACGCTAACATCTGCACCTTACTCCCACATGAATTTCCGCTTACATCTTAGTAAGGTTAAGAAAATTCATAACAAATATGCTTCCTTTACCTAATACACTGTCCACTGTGATGGTACCGTCATGTGCTTCCACGATTGTTTTTGCAAGAGGCAGTCCAAGGCCAATTCCTTGCGTATCCTTTGAAAAGCGGCTGCGGTAAAACCGCTTAAAAATATGGTGTATATCTTCAGGGTGTATGCCGCTTCCATTATCCTTTATGGTTATCTGTGTGACAGACGGGAGTTTTTTCCACTCAATTGTAATCTGACTTCCTGCGTTCGTATGGTCGAGTGCATTTTTTACAATGTTACTAATAGCTTCTATGATCCAATCTCTGTCACAAAAAAGCCGGGTGTCATCTGGCCCTGACAAGGTAATAATTTTCTTTTCCCCTTTGGCACGAAATTCAAAATGCTGATAGATATCATTTATCATATTTTCTACACTTTCAGGTGCTTTTTTTATAATAATAGCCCCTGCGTCCAGCTTCGTGATTTTCAAGAGGCTTTGAACAAGCATTTCAATCCGCTCAATCTCTTTCTCTGATTTTACTGCAAATTCCTTTACCGCGGCAATATCTTCTGTTTCATCTTGTAACAGACTGTTGTAAATCGTGAGAGCGGCAAGGGGTGTTTTTAGCTGATGAGAAATATCAGAAATATTACCTTTCAAAAACTCTTTTAGTTTCTGTTCTTTTACTGTATGAGCATTGAGTACTGTAGCCAATGTGTTGACTGCATGGAAAAGCTTATACAGACTGCCTTCCTTATCGCAATCAATTCGGATATCCGTATTCCCTGAAAGGAATAAATTGATTTTAGATATGGCTTCTTCCATAATCTGATTTTGCTTACGAAAATAAAGAAAGCAAACGCCTAAAATACACAATGCAGCGAACAAAGACAGCAACAGTATGACAAGGTTCCATGTGCCGTAAAACAGCCATATTAGTAACTGAAATAAAAGGATAAAACCGCCCAATATACACGATATTGCAATAAAAAAATTTCTAATATCCGTATTGGTAAAAATCTTCACCTGCCCACCTCAATTCAATATATTCCATTTGTACCCCATACCCCTGACGGTCAGCAGCATTTGCGGTTCACCCGGATTGTTTTCTATCTTCATTCTTAGCCTGCGAATATATACCGCTAATGTATTATCGTCCACATAGCTGCCCTCACCGTCCCATAGCTTATCCAGAATTTTTTCTTTGGATAATATGATATTGGGATTTTGCATAAGCAGGCAAAGCAGCCGATACTCGGCTTTTGTCAAATCCAAAAGCCGGTTGTCTTTATACACTTGTCCTTGCAGCAGCAAAACTTTTATTCCATTGGATATTATCTCTGTATCTGTCGTTCCAAAGTTCTTTGCTCTCCGAAGCAACGCGTTAATTCTCGATATGAGAACACCTAATTTAAAGGGTTTGGTTATATAATCGTCACCCCCGATATTAAGTCCTGAAACGATACTTATTTCTTCATCTGACGCAGTTAAAAAGATAATCGGCACTTTGGATACCTGACGCACTTTTTGACATACTTCAAACCCGGAACCGTCCGGCAGAGACACATCCAGGATCAATAAATCGTATTTACCGTCTGTCCAAATGGTATTGGCTTCTCTAACGGTTCGAGCAATATCCAATTCAAAACCCTGTCTTTTTAGCAAACAGGAAAGCCCATCAATCAGGCTTAAATCATCTTCAAGAAGTAACATCCTATTCATTATTTTGCTCCTTTGTCCGTCCATCTTTAGGTTTTTCTATATTGGCTGGAATAAGCCATTTTCCCCCGGCCTCTTTCACTGTTAAAAATACCATGTAAGCACCGTCTTTTTACAGATATGCTTATATTATATTTCGAGATATCGAATAATTCAAGCATGTCACTTTTAAGAGCATTTATGGCTTACCACTAACCAGGCCAGCTAAGCAAAGTCAAGCCTTTGTGAATAAAAAGCAATAAATCAAAAATGAACAAGACAACCGGAGCCGCTATGCTTTAGCGGCCCGAAGTATTATAGTCCGCCGTTGAGAGCTAATCCAATGTCAGACGGCCTTCTTCATCGACTGAGTTCAGTAATGTTTCTGTGCTTCAAAGATGTGATTCGGTAACAAGTCATTTAAACGAATGATTTTACTGCCTTTACTTTCATAATAACGCAGCATTTCGTCAATTTTCCTTTTATCATAACTGGTAATGCAATCTGATAGGACATTAACGCCATAATTTGCTTTGCATAAGTTGTAACAGGTTGATTTAACACAGGCAACAGCATCTGCTCCTGCTATGTAGAAATCACATATTTCATTTTTACTAATAAAGTCTGTAAATTCTTCACTGGTTAATGCGTTGCCTTTGTATTTTGTAAAAACATTTTTTGATACTATTTTCAAGTCTGAGGCTAATTCAGACCCATATGTATTAGGTTTAAGAGTCCTCGTACCGACCGATAAATTTTCATGCCTTATATAAATAACGTGAATATTATTTTTGACTGCCCAATCAATCGCTTTATTGATATTGTCAATAATATTCTTATAATTCTTTGTTATGTCATTTTGAATATCGATTATTACTAAAGCTTTTTTCTGCATAGTGTCTCCTCCTGATAGGTAGATTGATTTGTTTGCCTTTTTATTGTACCATGTAATTGTTGACAACAGTATGGCAACAATCTATGATGATAAGAAGAAATTTTGAAAGGCGGCTATCAAATGAAAGTTGACAGGCTTGTGAGCATTATTATGATACTCCTTGGTAAAGAGCGTATAGGCGCACAGGAGTTAGCAGATATGTTTGAAGTTTCCCCCCGCACAATCTACCGCGACATAGACACGATCAACATGGCTGGTATTCCTGTCCGCGGGGCATCGGGAGTGGGCGGCGGCTTTGAAATCATGCAGAAATACAAGATTGACAGAAAAGTTTTTTCGACTGCCGATATTTCCGCTATCTTGATGGGGCTTTCCAGCCTTTCCAACATGATACGAGGTGATGAACTGGTAAACGCTCTTGCGAAAGTCAAGAGTTTTATCCCCGCCGACAGAGCGAAAGACATTGAATTAAAAGCAAATCAAATATATATAGATTTAAGTCCGTGGATGGGCAACAGGAACATACAACCATATTTAGAAATTATCAAAACAGCTTTACAGGAAAGCAAGCTGCTGACCTTTGAATATGCAGACCGCTATGGAAATAAAACTGAACGAACAGCCGAGCCGTATCAGCTTGTATTGAAAAGTAGTGATTGGTATTGGCAAGGGTATTGCCATAAAAGAAATGATTTTCGCTTATTCAAACTCTCCCGCATATCAAACCTGCAAATACAAGAGGAATTTTTTACGCCGCGAGATTATCAAAAACCGCAGTTAGATTTTACTGATATTTTGGCAACTATGCAAACAAAAATTAAAATTCGTATTCATAAATCTGTCATGGACAGGGTACTTGATTATTGCACCTATGAACACTTTTCTCCAGACGGTAATGAGCATTACATTGTTAGTTTTCCTTTCATAGAGAACGAATACTATTACAATATTCTTTTCAGTTTTGGAGACAAATGCCAGTGTTTAGAGCCGTTACATATCCGCACAGAAATGAAGCGCAGAATACAAGATATAGCTAACTTATACGAAAACTAGTACAAGGAGTCTATTCTCATATTCACAATACTTTCTGCTCGCTGTATTGTACTATTTCGTTGTTTCCGCTTGTTCTTTTACAGGTAAAAGATCAACATTCACGGCTCGTCCACTTTGAACAATCCGCTCGTTTTAGACATTTTACATGGCAGCAGTCCATAAACAATATAGTTTTTTATACTGTTTTATGACGGACTGCCTTTACATGGGCTTTTTTAGCATATACTTTTTCGCTTTAGTTTCTCAGAGCTGTCTGAAAGGAAATCAATCAGAGGCATGCCTCTAATTGATTTCCTTTAACTCACCTGTAATCATGTATATGGTTCTTTCACATATATTTGTAGAATGGTCGGCGATTCTCTCAAGATACCGGCCTAAGAACAGAAGTTTAGTGCCTTGTTTTGTAAGTTCTCTTTTTTCTGTGATAATGTTAAGGATATCATTTATAACGGTTTCATAGAGCCTGTCAACATCTTCGTCCCTCTCCGCTGCCTTTTCTGCAAGGGCAATATCCTCATTTACAAAGGCATCAAGACTCATTTTTAACATTTTCTGAGCAATATCTGCCATACTTGGAATATCTTTCAGGGAATTCATAATGGGTTCTTCGCCAATCTCAAGTATTACCTCTGCAATGTTTACTGCATTGTCTCCCATTCTTTCAAGATCTGTTATGATTTTCAGAACCGATGCAATTGTCCTTAAATCCTTGGCGAGAGGCTGCTGAAGGGCAAGAAGCATCATACATTCCTGTTCAATTTCAAGTTCCAACTGATCTATTTCATCATCTTTCTTCAAAACAATCCTTGCAAGTTGAAGATCTTGTGTCTTTAAAGCAGTCACTGCCGTATCAATAATATTCTCAACCAGGGCTCCCATTTTTAATACCTTTTGCTTAACGTCAAGTATCTTCTGTGTAAAACGTTCTCTAACCAAAATGCTCATCTCCTTTTACAAAAACATATAAAATATTCGGAATTTCAACCAAATCTTCCGGTAAGGTAATCGTTGGTTCGATTATCCTTTGGGAATGAAAAAACCTCTTGGGTATAACCTTGCTCTATTAAATCTCCCATTAGCATGAATGCAACCCGGTCAGCAATGCGCCCAGCCTGCTGAACGGTATGCGGTGCAATGATAATGGTGTATTGCTCCTTAAGCTGTATTAAGGATTCCTCAATTTTGGCCGTTGATATTGGGTCAAGAGCTGAACAGGGTCTGTCCAGCAAAATAACCTCCGGCTCAAGAGCCAAAACCCTGGCAATACACAAGCGCTGCTGCTGACCACCGGATAACCTGGCCGCAGGAGTATCCAGCCTATCTTTGACGTCATCCCAAAGGGCAGATATCCGCAGAGCCTTTTCTACTTCCTCTGCCACAGCCGACTTGGTTTTTATTCCACCCATACGGGGGCCCAATGCCACATTATCAAAGATGGACATAGGAAGAGGTGTTGGTACATCAAAAACCATCCCTACCCTGCGGCGCAGTTCTGTCACATTAACATCCGGGTCAAAGATATTTTTCCCATCTAAAAGTATCTCACCCTCCTGACGGGCACCCACAGTCAAGTCGCTCAGACGGTTTAATGTGCGGAGCAGTGTTGTTATACCACTGTTGGCCGGACCAAAAACAGCCATAATCCGATTTTTAGGTATCTCCAGGTTCAGTTCTTTAATAACCTGCTTTTGTTGATAATAGAAGTTTAATCCTTTTATCTCTATTTTTGATTTCTGTATCATTTTTCACCTCTTAACGGCCCTTCGCTATGAATCGATTGACCAGCATATTAAAACCAACATTAAGCAGAAGAATAAGAATAATCAAGAGCGCTGCTGTTCCATAAGCGTTATCCATGGATATTCCCTCCCTCGCCAGTATATAAAAATGTACTGCCATGGTTCGAGTTGGGGAGAAGATTGATGCAGGCATACGCAATGCTGAGCCGGCTGTTAAAATAACGGCAGCTGTCTCGGCTACACATCTCCCTATGCTCAAAATCACTCCATTTACTATACCAGGGAGTGCTGATGGAAGTACTGTTCTGGTTATTGCCTGCCACTTAGTGAGTCCCAAAGAGAAGCCTACCTCCCGGTATAGCTGCGGCACAGTACGAATCGCCTCTTCTGATGTACGTATAATAGTAGGAAGAATCATGATAGCCATGGTTAATCCGCCGGACAAAATTGACCAGCCCATTTTTAAGTATATGACAAAGAAGATAAAACCAAAAAGTCCATATACAATGGAGGGTATGCCTGCCAGGGACTCGGCACTGAAACGGATAATGCGGGTGACTTTGCTCTCCCGTGTGTACTCCGTAAGGTATATAGCTGTTCCAATTCCAAATGGTGTTGCAACAATAACGGCTACTGCAGTCACAATCAGAGTACCGACAATGGAAGAGGCAATACCCCCGGAACGGCCCATATCCCGCGGAATATCCGTTAAAAACTGCCAGCTGAGCATAGGTATTCCCTTGACTAATATATGAATAATGATAGAAAAAAGAATTGCAATAACAAGAAGAGCAGCTGTCCAAATTAAAAATTTTGCTATCTTTTGGGAAGATTTCGGGTTAATTCTCATAGTAACCTCACCTCTTTCGTGTGATGTATTGGGCAGTAGCATTTAAAATCATGATAATGACAAACAGTACAATACCTGTGGCAAAAAGCGCCTGCTGGTGTTCGCCAGATGCATATCCCATCTCAATACCAATATTCGTGGTCAGTGTCCTGACAGGGTCAAGAACTGATTCAGGAAGTGCGACAGCATTACCCAGAACCATAATCACCGCCATAGTCTCACCAATTGCCCTGCCTAAACCTAAAATTACGGCAGCAACAATACCCGATTTAGCCGCAGGTAACAGCAGTGAACATATGGTCTGCCAATGTGTCAACCCTAATGCAAGCGCTCCATCTTTATAATGGCGCGGCAGCGCAAGGAGAGATACTTCGGTGATGCTGATGATCGTTGGCAGGATCATAATACCCAAAATGATGGAACCGGCCAATATGCTTAACCCCGGCCCTCCCAGGTAATTACGTATCATTGGTACCACGAACAATACTCCCCAAAACCCATATACCACGGAAGGTATGGCAGCCAGCAACTGGATGGCGGGTCTGAATATGTTTCTAAGCTTTGCAGGAGCAAACTCAGCCAAAAAAATACTGCAGCAAATGGCAATGGGAACTCCCAGGATTGCTGCTCCTAAAGTGACCGATACAGATCCCACTATCATCGGGAAAATGCCATAGGCACCTTGGCTGGGAGCCCATTTCATACCAAAAACAAAGTTTATTATGCCAACCTCGGCAATAATAGGGATACCTTTTATAAATATAAACACAGTAATGAGCGCCAGCACCGATAAAGTCGAAAGAGCGATTAGTAGAAACACTCGTTCAGATAATTTTTCCTTGAAACTCTTCATTTCCCTGCCCCCTCTGCTGAAGGAATAAGTCCTTCATTGCTCAGTAACTTTTGCCCCTCTGAAGAAAGGGTAAAATCTATGAATCTCTTCTCTAACCCGGTCGGCTCACCGTTAGTGACAAACAAAAACTGCCTGGACAGTCTGTAGCTGCCATTCATTATATTTTCTCGTGTCGCTTCGATACCATCTAAATGCAAAGCCTTCACTTTATCCGTAACCAGACCCAAAGAGATAAATCCTATGGCATTAGGGTCATCCTCAACCAATTGCCGTACCGCCCCATTGGAGTCCTGGACGATAGCTTTCGGGGTTATCTCTTCTTCACCCATCAACAGCTCCGTAAAGGCACTTCTTGTACCTGATCCTTCTTCACGCGCTATGATATTGATCTTTGACTTTGAGCCTCCCAATTGACTCCAGTCGGTAATTGCAGCTGCGTAAATATCGCGGATCTGATCTGAAGTAAGGTTTTGTATTGGATTCTTAGGGTTCACTATTAATACCAATCCATCCTGAGCAATTTCTACATTCCACAGATTTTTCTCCTCATCTTTTAATGCACGGGAGGACATTCCAATATCAGCACTGTGTGTCTTGGTTGCCGTAATACCTGCCGAAGATCCTCCGCCCTGGATATCAATCACAGCGTCAGGATTTAAAACCATATACTCTTCCGCCAGAATCTCAGCATAGGGTTGTACAGAAGTTGAGCCTGCAACAATCGCAGCTGAGCCAGGCGCCTGGCTGCAGGCAGTCATCATACCCATGGAAAGGGTCAATATCACTACGCTGACAAAACCTCTTATCCGTCTTAATAATTTGCATGTTACAATCTTTTTTCTCATATGTCTCACAAAAATCAAACATTAAAATCATCAGCTACGATAAAATTCTAATGTTTGATTTCCTCCATTTCTCAGAATATATTAAAGAACTGCAAGTTCACCTTTTATAAATCTTTATCCAAACCGACCTGTAATGTAGTCCTCTGTGCGTTTATCCTTAGGATTAGCGAAAATTTGTGCTGTTGGAGCGTATTCAACCAACGTCCCCGCCCTATCAGGATCCATCATCATAAACGCAGTCATATGAGACACCCTTGCTGCTTGCTCCATACTATGAGTTACAATAATAATCGTATATTTTTGAGCCAGCTCCTCCATTAACCCCTCAACCTGCATTGTAGATTCCGGATCAAGAGCACTACAAGATTCATCCATTAACAAAACCTCAGGCTCCACAGCCAACGCACGGGCAATACATAAACGCTGCTGCTGGCCCGGAGAAAGATCAAAAGCAGATTCTTTCAATTTGTCCTTAACTTCGTCCCATAAAGCCACCTGGTTCAAGTTCCTCTCCACAATCTCATCAAGACGAGCTCTTTGTTTTATTCCATGATGCCTTGGACCAAAAGCCATATTATCATACACTGACATGGGAAAGGGATTAGGTTTTTGAAAAACCATACCAACTCTTTTTTTAAGTACAACAACATCCATATTCTTATCATAGATAGAAACACCATCAAGCATAATTTCCCCCTCTACCCTAACTCCTGGTATTGGGTCATTCATACGATTAAAAAGACGCAGAAGAGAAGATTTACCGCATCCCGACGGCCCAATTATGGCTGTAATAGCACATTCCGCAATATCCATTGTAACATTCCTCAGAGCTTGGAAATTGCCATAAAAAAGGTTTACCGCATCTGTTTTTATCTTGGCTCTTTGCCCAGGTTTTAACATTAGATCATCCATTCGTCACCCTCGCTAACCGACTCCTTATTAAACTTTAATTAAGAAGCTCTTATCCTTTATAATATTTGAAATTTCTATCTTCTTTTTCACAACAATTATTAATTATACAATAATTAAAGTTAACAAAAGCATTATCTATGTTAATTATAGGTAAAATTCTTGTAAAATTTTTATCTCCAAAAGGTCCAGCAGGCAAGGTGATATAACCCCCCCCCTGCCGGATTCCTAATAGACCGATATTCTTCAATCAGAATTGCGAAGCATTCTTGAAAATAGTTATTCGGACATAATCGCAGTTTGTCCTTTATAACTATCAAAAGTAATTTATTGTCCGCAATTTGCAATACGTTTTTATATTTATACTGTTCAAATCCCCTAATCTTTTTTATTTATTCTGTATTTTGTATGTATTGTAATATTTTCTCCATTAATTTTTTTATTAGTATCTTACGGAAGCAGAATTGTCAAAAATAAAAAAAGAGATTTCTAATTGAAATCTCTCAGACTGTAAAGAAAGACGGTGCAAGGACGCAAGTCCCAGCACCGTCTTTCTTTCAATACAGATATTCTCATGGATTTTCGTTAATAAATGATATATCGACTGATTAAATAATCCCAGTTTTTCTTTAAATTTATGCTCGTAAATGTCATCCAATGTTATATCAATAGAAATATCATGGCAGGTACGTAATTCTACTTGATCCTCAGTTATATCAAAGCCGCATTATTTTACATGTCGGGTATATGCCATTCATATACGGTGAATATTATTTTATCTTCTACTTGCATTTTTACTTTCTCCTGCTCTACATCCTTTCTCTTTACAAATTGGATCTGCCAAGCCTCATATAATGTTAATACGATCCGCTTGTAATGAGTATATCAAGATTATCTATAACAACGCAAAATGAGGACTCTCAATCATTGATTTCATTTGGCATAAGCAAAAAGGATGTCCGGCGGGGTCAAACATAACTCTCCAATCATTAGAAAATTGCTCATCTGCAATTGTTGCTCCACAATGGACTGCATGTTGAACCGCTTTTTCTAAATCATTAACAGCGAAGTCTATATGTGCCATTTGCTGTTGCGTTTCAGGCTCTTCCGGCCACACAGGCGGTTTATACTCAGGATTCCGTTGAAACATTATACCAGGATATGTTCCCTGATTGGTTCCCGGAGCGTATACACATGCCCATTCTTCATCGATCAACATCATTTCCCACTTAAGCAGCGATGCATAAAATTTTGCTAATTCATGCGGGTCTTTGCAATCCACCGTAAACGAGTACATTTTGATTTTTAATTCATCATTCATAATGCTGATACCTCCTTAAAAAATAATCTATACTAAACTTCCATTACTTCACTCTGCCCAATCTCCCGATAAGCCAAAACTCATCCTTCCTTTTTTCGTTATAATAAACAACTCCTTCACAAATCAGAATTCAGCTGAGCAAACAGTATATAATTATCCCTTGCTGAACTTGAAGCAAATACTTTTTAAATTCGTACCCAACAAAGTACTTTGACTCTATCACATCATCAGAAACTTCCTCTCCGCGATAAAATGGAGGACAGGGATTTAATATCGCTCCATCATTCGCCATATCCATTATTTCCTTTGTAATCTGACAATTTCTAAAATCCTCAAGTACATTTGAAGGCAATGAATCCGTACAAATAATGTCTTTGCCGCTTATGGCTTCTGTTACGTAGTTGTACGTCATCAAACCATTTATCTCATAGCCGTTACCACAACATTGTGATAATTCAAAGCCCATGGCATCAGAAGCCTCTTTCCAAGCCAACCCTATATTTCCTAACGCTCCGCAAAATAAGTATTTATCATGAATAAAATCTTTCCTTATCTTTGAAAGTGCGTACATATCTGTGAGTATCTCGCATGGATGGTTTACATCTGTCATTGCATTTATAACTGGTGCTCTTAAATATTTGGCCAGCTGTTCCAGTATGTGTATATTCCTATGTCTTACTACAATAACATCTGCCCAGTTATTTAAATACCCGCATACATCTCTCAAATCTTCTTTTTTATCAAGCGCTTCATTGGGAAATAATATAGGTTGTCCTCCTAATAAATGTATCCCCTTTTCAAATGTGACACGCGTTCTAATACTTGAACTTGGGAAGAATAAGACTACACTTTTCCCTTTTAGTATATCAATGTATTTACCGCACTGAATTTCATCTGAAATCCTGAAAATATCATATATCTCCCTTGACTTTAAATCCGTTAATCTGATCAGACTTTTCAAACAGATCCCTCCATATCTTCCGTTTGATAAATTACAATCCATTTATTTTCGTTAAATTTGCTACAAGCCTCCACTTGCTTTGAATTGTTAAAATAACTCGTTCATATTCCCGTGGGGCCCTGGCAAAAGAGGAAACTAATTTCCAAGTATCTGCCGGCTTGAAGCCGTAAGATAATATTCAGAAATTTTAACCTCTAAAAAGACAATAGCAATACCAACAATGTTATTACTATAATTGTATATCCCTTCCTGCTATTTTTCAACATGTACTTATATCTTAAGATAATAATTTATATATTTTCACCTTAAAATCAATAGTATTGTTTCTCTAAGAAAAAAGCGCAAAAGCAAAATCGCTCTTACGCTCAAGGGGCATTACTCAAATTATGTTTCATTCTTTTTACTTATACTATAATTAGAAGTCCATCCAGCCTGAAAGATGTCAAAGGTTGATATGCCTTTGTTGAACGTATAAGAGCGGAATACATGTAGTTATAGGGGACGAATATTCAGCATAGCCCTGATTTCATCAGGGGAAGCAGGCAGCATTTTCTTCTCTCTCACAATGCCTGCCGCCGCCTCCACTAACTGAAGATTCGTACCGGCTATGGCTTCCCGGCTTAAATACCTGCTGTCTTCAAATCCGATCCGCACCGTGGAGGCCCCTAAATCGAGCGCAGTTTTTATAATCTGGAAATCGGTCCGATGGGCATGGGTAATTCCCCACAGGATCTTCTCTTTCTCCGGAAAGAATTCCTCCAATGCTTCCAGCATGGACTTTAAGGTACGGACCGTGGCCGGAGCTGCTCCCATATGTCCCAGTACAATGCTGAACAGAATTGGGTCTGTAAATTCATACTTCATGGACAAATCCTTTGCCGTTTTAATCATACCGATCTCAAAAACTTCTATCTCCGGAGTTTTATGATGATTAAGAATCTGCTCTACGCAATAATGAACATCTTTAATAGGATTGATATAAACCTGATCTCCCAAATTCACAGAGCCTACATTCAGGGAGTTCGCTTCCACCCAGTCCGCAAATACAGGTGTGCAGCGCTCCTTTATGGTTAAATCCGATACCCCTCCCGTGGATACCTGGATGACAATGTCGCATTCCGAACGAATATACCGGACCGTTTCCTCCAACAGAGTTAAATCCGGAGTCAGCCGTCCATTCCCATCCCTTACATGCAGATGCACCATTCCGGCTCCTGCCCTGCTGCAGGCAATGACATCCTCTGCGATCTTCCTGGGATCGATCAACGTATCATCTGCTGCCACCGGTGCAACGGATATCACTATTTTTTTCATACAGCTCTCCTGTTTCTTTGTTATAGGGTCATTGGTTGTAAGGGGCATTGGTCATAAGGTTCCCTTTGAAATAAGGGCCGCCTTCAGTGCCTTTGCTCCAAATTTCGGGCTGGAAAGCACGGTTTTCCCATACATGTCAGCGATATAGCTTTCACAATACGCCATAGAGCCCTGGGCAAACAGGATCACATCCGCCTCTTTCGCTGCTTTTCCGGCATGCTCTGCCATCAAGACCTTAAACTGCTCCTGATCCAGGCCAAACGCTCCATCCACCAGCACCTCCATCATCTCCACATGCTTTCCCATCTCTCTTGCGACCTGTAAAACAGTTCTTTTGGTAGGCTCCAGTGTGGTAGAAAGTGTTGCCATCACTGCGATGTTCCTGCCCAGTCTGACCGCTTCCCTGCACATCTCTTCATCCACTCTCACAATGGGCACTCCCAGATATCTGGCTGCATCCTGCACGCAGTCTGCAACCTCGCCCACGGAAGAGCACAGGTTCAGAATCGCATCCGCTCCCTGCTCCACCGCCTTCATATACATCCCTATCAGCCTTGCTGCAGGCGCTGCTGTAACATAACCTTCTTTTCTCACTTCCGCCAGAATTGTGGGATCCTGAAAGCTTATGAGCTCCGCTTGGCTGCCCAGCTGTTCCCTGACTTCTTTTTCAACAATTTCAACCAGCTCCGGTGTGGTGCTGGTATAAATCAAACCAATTTTCATATTGAATCCTTTCTATTATTATATCATTAACAGCTCCACCGCCTCCCGGAGTGTAGTCACATCTCCCACATTCCCCGGAAAAATAACATATGGCAGTTGGGGAAACTTGCTCTCATCTCCTATACGCCATACCGGAACTCCCGGACGGATCTGCCCCAGAACCCGGGCACATTTCACCCGGAGAGCTTTGGTTCCAATGTCACTGGAAGTAATTCCGCCTTTTGCAATGATAAATGCCGGTGTCACTTCCAGCTTCTCAATCAGGGACATTACCGCTTCCGATATCTTTAACGAACGAAGCAGCGCAGCTTCCTTTGTATCATTTTCTATGGAAAGCAGACGGCGCTTTGTATAAACGACTACGGTTCTCCCTTCACGGACCGCATTTTCACACATCGTCCGTATCCGGTTTGCCTCCTGTTCCAGCCCTCCAGCCGTCAGCACCAGATCAGAATCCATTTCAATAAACTGAAGGCCAGCCGTCTTTTTTAACTCTTCAAGCTGCATGGTGGTTTTCTCCGTATGAGAGCCAATCACCACAATCCCTGCCGCCCTTCCGGCCCCAGTTATCATCTCATCTTTCGTAAGAAGGGGCTTGTCACTGATATTGCCAAACGCCTTTACAAAAGCCGCAGCCGTACGGAAGATGTAATGCTTTCCCCTTCCCATGGCCCGGTAAAGAGCAATGCAGAAAACCTTAATGTCATATTCATCTACCGCATTTACGATGATTTTCTGAAAACCCTTTACAGCCAGCAGCTGCTCTGTAATTTTATCAAGTTTCATTTCCCTTAAATCTTCCAAAGAAATGCAGACAACGGAATCCGCCCGAAACCTTCCCTCCGTCTTCTCTTCGATATATCCGCAGAGGTCGGAGGATTGATATCCAAACGTCTTATCCCCGGCAAATTCCGTCTCTCCCGCCGGAACCAGTTCGGCCCCATATTTAACATAATGGACATTATCAATGGTAAAGCGTCCTCCTTCTGCAAAAAAGGGGCACAAAATTTCTCCGTCCACCTTCCACGGGTTCTGCTCTTCTAAAACCGCCTTTAACACTTCGGTCTCCAATGGATAATGACCGCGCAGAGTGGAATCCCCGCGGCTTACAATCAGATATTCCATTCCCATCTCTTTTGCCGTCCGGTCTACCCGCTTTCCAATTTCCCCATGGGCCTTAGCCGTCTGTTCTGCCGTAAATCCCCTTGAATTGGTCAGAATGAAAAATAATTTATTCTTTTCTTCAAAACCGCGGCCTATGCTTTCCGGAGACCAGTCCGTGTAAACGGATATATCATGGACTGTTTGTATCCCTGTGGGATCATCATCCAAAACAACAATTTTCCTGGTATCCGCGTCGGCTTCTGCTGCCAGCAGATCATCCACCTTCCTCTTATCGTAACAGGGGTATGAATGTAATATCTCACTGCTTATTCTTTTTTCCATCCGTCTACTTCTCCATGCATATCTTTTTCTTCCTGCAACAGCAGCACAATATCCTTTGTCTCATCCACGGCAGGCGGCGTTTCCGTAATTTCAGACTGCCCCCTGACGGTCTTAATATAGCTCTTTATTCCTGTCGCCGGACAAAACCAGAATACCATCATCCGTTTTTCCTTATAATCTTCCAGGGAAAGCTTTATTTCCCTTCCAGTATAAGAATAAGCCATTAAAAAGTCTTCTCCGGCAAACACACTGATCCGACCGTACTTTTCTCCCTGTTGGGACAGGAGCTGCTGCTGCGCCGGTTTTCCGTGTACGAAGCCGACCGACTCCATCAAATCTTTTAAATGCTTCATTTGTGAGCTTCCGGAATGATGCAGGCCGTCTTCCCATAAACAGTTTACGCCAAAGCTTCCGTCTTCTGATAAATCACGTTGAAACTGCATCACCGCATTATGGCCGTAAGTATGGCCTGCTGCCCCGGCAAACACGTCCCAGTAGGCATAACGTCTGACATCTGCAGCCTGCCAATAGGGCTGGGTCTTATCATGAAGTCCCTGCAGAATCCATTCATAAGAAGGCTCACCGTCCAGAACAGGTTTCACAGGCAGTCTGGCATAATCGTCTTCCACATAACGCCAGCAGTCTTCCCCAAAACAGGTTTCTGAGGGCCGGTTGTCATCCCAAGATCCTAACTGATCCTGGTCATATCTTCTGTGCCCTGACTGGAACAGATTAAAATCCAGCCACGTTTCTTTGTGGAACCATTGGGAGGAATCCGTTCTCCCGAAGGGATGATAAGTAACCAGGCGGTCCGGCTCATCTTCTTTCATCATTTTTCCCATGGTACAAAAAAGCTCCTGATTAACATCGCCTCTCACATCACCGCCCACGATCCAGATTAAATTGGGGCAGTGGTGATAACGTTCCAGCACGAATTTCATGAAGCTCGTTAAATTCCCCATATGTAAGGAGCCGTTTTTTACAATATCGCTTCCCCATACCGGCAGAACTCCCAGATATAATCCCAGCTCTTCTGCCATTTCCATTACCCGGTCAATATGACTCCAAAAGGTTCCGCAGGTGTTGATTTTGGAGAAGTCCCCATTCATCAGAGCCGCATCTCCCGCCAGATTCCTTTGGTCAGCCGTATGCAAAAAGTCAGCTAAAATCACATTGTATCCTTTTTCCTTCCGGTTTCTCAAATACCGGTATGTCTCCTCTAAGGTCAGCCGTTGAAACATGAGCCAGGCGGTATCGGCCAGCCAGAAAAAAGGCGTGGCCCCGTTGGTAAAATACCGTTTGTTTTCATGCACCCGCAGAAGTCCTCTCTCCCAGGGTTTCTTATTCATGCTCTTTCTCCTTTTCCAAGTCAGCCAACATGTTAATCGCCAGGAGGTTCCAGTTTATAAACCCGCCGTTTACCACCGGATCTCCGTTGATAGGATTGTAATATTCATGCATACATCCCGTTTTTTCCAGATCCATGCCCAGAAGCTTTAAAGAATTACGGCAGATTTCTTCTGCTTCTTCCCGGTATCCATAAGTGAGCATGGCCTGAAACACCACATAATTGGCTACCAGCCACACAGGACCAAGCCAGTTGGAGGGATTATTGGTCGCTTCAAGATTAAACATCTTCTCATCCTTGGCCAAGGTGGCGATTCCAAAACTGCTGTGAAATGTATTCTCATCATGATAATGGCTGACCAGACTCTTTGCCTGTTCCTTTGTTGCAAAACCAGCATACATGGGGATAAATCCGGACCATACCCTTATTTTAATGGGAAGGGTCTTCCAGAACACCCCAAGGCCTTCATGGAACCAGTCAAATTTTCTGGTCCTGATATCCACGTCAACAGAATAGAAGAACTGATCCCTTTTATCCCAGCACTCCTCCTGTATGGTCTGTATCAGGACTTTCGCCCGGTTCTCCCACTCAAGGGCCTCACCGCTTTTTCCTGCGTTTTTCAGAACACACCCGTATGCCTGCATTTCCAAAACCATAAATGAATTCAAATATATATTTGCCGTGGAAAACTTGGGACGCCCGAAGGAAGCGGGATCATTGTCCATCCCTATCATAATGTCATCGCACCAGACAAACAGCCCTTTTTCTTCCATAAAATAATTTCGGTAATAGCAGTCAAAGTATGCTTTCAGTCCGTCTAAATACTCCCCTGTCCAGGAATAATCCCCCTGGAATTCACTGATCAGACGCATCTGCTGGCAAAGAAACGGCTTATGCATGTTCATTTGCACGCCTTCCTTATGCTTCATGTTTAAATAGGGCTCCGGCCACCGGTCAACCTCAATCATCATGGGAATATAGCCATCCTTCAGCTGATGATCCATAAAATTTCTCACATTTCCTCTGGCATGGACCAGAATCTTTTCCTGCAGCTCCTCTGAAAAAGAATCCATGATACCGAATAATCCGTAAACCGACCAGTAGGTATCCCAGTCCCATAAATTTCCGTCATAGACACTGCCCGGATCAATAAAGGGATGGCGGATAAATCCATGAGGCTCTTTTAAAAGCCCGTTCACATGACCTGCCACATAATCTTTTATCTCCTGCGCATAACGTTTGCTTTCCTGATCCATCATCCCGCTTATCCTTTCACCGCTCCTGCTGTCATCCCTTCGATTACCCTTTTGTTCAGAATCATATATAAGACCAGCATAGGGATCACGCACATAGACACGGAAGCAAAAATCGCTCCCCAGTTTTTCGCTCCAAATTCATTCTGAAAATACAGAAGACCGGTTTGAACCGTCTTCAGCTTTTGGTCGCTGATAAATGTCATGGAAAAAATCAGATCATTCCATTTAAAGAAGAATTGCAATACTAAAACCGTAACAATGGCATTCTTCATCAGCGGCACAACCACATACCACATCAATTTGTAGATTCCGCATCCGTCAATCACCGCCGCTTCCATAATCTCATCGGGAAACGACCGGAGATAACCGGTTGTCAGCAGTGTCGACAGAGACAGGCCGAAAGCCGTGTATGTGATGATCAGGCAGAGCCTGCTGTTTAAAAGGCCCATTCCGGAATAGATCTGGAATAAGGGAATCAGGGCAGTTGCCACCGGAATCATGATGCCAAATTCAAAGTACTTTCCAACAAACCCCTTAAGCTTCCATCTCATCTTTGTTACCGCAAAACTGACAGTTACCGTAAACAGTACAATAAAGAATAAGGAAACCACCGTACATATAAAGCTGTTTTTAAAGAAAATATCCATATTTCCTCTTGTCCACGCCTCTATGTAATTCTGGATATAGAAGCCCGAGTTTAACGCATATGCCGGCTTGCTGGTCCACTCACTCTGCTGTTTTAAGGAAGCGGTCAGCATCCAGAACAGCGGATATACTTCGATCACCACAAGACAAATAATGACTAATTTAATTGCAATTGACTTAAATCCTTTTTTCATTCTCGGCCTACCTCCTATTCTTTTACATCAAACTTACGGATGATGGACGATCCAAGCACGCACAGCATGAATATGAACAGCGCAACCACACTTCCGTATCCCACCTTGTTATAGGTGAAGGAAACATTATACATATACATGGACAGGGATCTCGTGGCAGCTCCCGGTCCTCCGTTCGTAAGAGCGGTCGCGGATTCAAACATTTTCACTGTTCCGGAAAAACTGAAGATCAGGCAGGTGATGATCATTGCATGCAGCAAAGGGGCCAGAATATGGCGAAACAGCTGCAGTCCGCCAGCTCCGTCAATTTTTGCAGCTTCGATTACGTCTCCCGGAATATCCAAAAGCGCCCCGTAGAAGATAACGGCATAAAATCCCATGGCCACCCAGATATCCATTACGCACAAGCTTCCCAGAGCCGTGGAAGCCTGGCCGATCCAGGGCTGTACCAGACCGGACAGTCCCAGGGTATCTAAAAGGCTGTTTAGCAGTCCGTAATTTGGCTGTATCTCGTAAATTTTCTGGAACAGCTGACCCACTGCCACAGTGGGCAGCACCACCGGAAAAAATACCAGAGTACGGATCACGTTCTTAAAACGTTTCAGCCAGAAATAAAACATCAGAGCCAACAAAAGCCCCATCCCTACCTGACCAAGCATAACAATGGATATGTACTTCAAATTTACGGCTAATGACGCTTTAAAGTTGCTGTCTCCCAGCAGACGCAGAAAGTTGTCAAACCCGCAGAACACCCATTTCAGCCCCGGAGATCCAGAATAAAACGAGTAATACAAAGACCATATTACCGGCAGAATGACTATGACAGAATAGACGATCAATGCAGGTAATACGAAAATTGCAATTGCCATTTTATTTTCCAATACCTTTTTCATAGAAAAACCTCCAATCCCTTTCCTTTTGACGCTCCCGCATGCCAGGCGGACTTATATAATCCGCTTTGCTGCCGGATTCGGGTCAAGCGGATATTCGCAATCCGCTTCGCTACTTGCTCACAGTGTGCCCCGCTCCATCGGGCATAACCGAATAGCAGCTATCGCTGCTTATCAGGTGGAGCTTGTACTCCACCTGATACAAGCAAGTCCCCTCACCCACCGCTTAATGCTTTTCGCATTTGAAGCGGGGGACTTTCTTGATTCGGTTAAAAAACGGGGTGCTGGATTCCTTTTCAGAACTTCGCAGCACCCCGCATCTCATTTTACGGCTTATCAGGCCATCAGACTTATAGAAGTTAAATTCTTACTACTGGCTCATATCCCAGGCTTCCTGAATGGACTTCATGTAATCCTCTGCCGATAATTCACCGGTTAACAAGGTCTGGATTCCGTCTTTTGCCACATTCTGAACTTCATTGCCCATGGTTGCTTCAAACCATGTAAAAGCACTTTCCGCATTGTTGATGGTATCAAGGACCATTTGTGTATAACCACTGGCGCCTTCTGCAGAGACTGTATAATTATAGCCCTTTACGCTCCCCTGCAGCTCCATGGCCAGATCGCCCATATTTTCTGCGAAATATTTCATAAACCATCCGGTTGCCTCATCATAATTCTTCTGGCTGAAGGAAAGGATATTGCCGCAGTTCATGGAATAACTGCTTTCGTCGCTGACATAAGGATCTACAACCGGCACGTTGAAGAATCCGATTCCGTCTTCTCCAGCCAGATTCTGGGAAGCATCATTTAAGTTGCTTGTAAACCATGAACCGTTATAGAATACGGCTGCCTGTCCGGTCATGAGCATGGAGCCCGCGGTGTTCATGTCTACGGTATTGACTCCTTCACCGAAATACCCTGCATTTGCCCAATCCTGCATTTTCTGGGCGGCCTTCACGTAATCCTCATCCGTATATTTGGAAATTCCTTCATCTGCTTTTGCCATGGCATCAGGTCCGGCAATTCTGACGAGATAAGAATTTAAAAGACGGGTCGCTCCCCATTTATCCGCAGCACCGCACGCGATCGGCTGAATTCCCGCTCCCTTCAGCTTTGCAAGCACAGATTCGAACTCATCCCATGTTTTCGGAACCTGGCAGCCTGCCTGCTCAAACAAAGCCTTGTTATACCAGAAACCTTCCACATTCATTCCAAGAGGCAGATCATAAATATCGTCCGTTCCTGATAAACTTTTCAAAAGAGAGACTGCTGATGGGTTCAATGCTTCTTCACAGTTAAAATCTTTCAGCACCTTTGAAACATTTACCAGCTTTCCTGCTTCGATTAAGTCCACAATGGGTTTGCCTGATTCGTACACGAACATATCCGGCAGATCATTGGAAGCCACCAGGGTAGCCACCTTCTGTCTTAAGTTATCGGAAGACACCACTTCATAATCCCATGTGAAATTAGGATTCACCTCTTTCTGGTATTTCTCACAGAGAGCCTTGATCAGCACGCCGTTATCATTGTCTTCCGCCCAGATCGATAAAATTTTCATGTTCTTTGTAAGCTTGGGGTCCTCCGCTGCGCTGGGTTTTCCTGAATCCGCCCCTGCAGCAGGTTCTGTTTCCCCAGAGGCTTCCGTTTTTGCTGCGGATTCCGTTTCTGCCCCTGTCTGTCCGCCGCCATCGGATGCCTGTTTGTTTCCGCAGCCGGTCAATAAGGTTGTCATCATGGCTGCAGCCAGGATTCCTGCTAAAACTTTTCTCTTCATTTTCTACCTCCCACACGTTTCATAGTTTTTGTTTGATAGATACATTTTAACAAGGAATTTCCCCACATACTAGTCAGTCATTTCTTTGTTTTTGTACACTTTTTATATAATAATTATGATTTGCAATTTTCTTATTGTGTATTTAATCTCTTCTTCTGGTATGTCCCTTATATTCGTTCGGCGTTATACCCTGATATTTCTTGAATATCTCACAAAAATACCGGTAATTATAATACCCCACCTTTTCACTGACTTCCATTACCTTCATGCCCTCATCCAAAAGCTCTTTTGCCTTTTTAATCCTCAAATCCGTTAAATATTTAACATAGCTCATGCCCACTTCATTGCGGAATAAAATGCTTAAATAAGCCGGATTCATGTTTACCAGCATGGCCAGCTCATTTAAGCCGATGTTATCCGCATATTTCTCATCAATAAACTGCAGAAGCTTCTGAATGACACGGTGATTGCTTCCCACCTTTTTTCCAAGAAAAAGCTCGCTCATCTTTCGGATGAGGGACAGGCAGTACAGCCTGCATTCTTCCTCCTCATGGAGTTTTTCCACATCATGATGGGTAAGCTGACAGACAGCATCCGGGTTTGTTTCCTTAAAAATCTGGACCAGCATTGACATGATCTTATATATCTCCTGTTTATACTGCTCAAAATCAGGGACTGTTTCCCTCATCACCCGTAAGATTCCTTCCATTCCTTCTTCCAGCCCTTCCGCTTTTCCAATAAGCACCATATCCACAACACGGTCTGTCTCACGTATGATCCGGTTATATGCGTATTGGGGCGGATTGCTCCGTTTTTCCACTTCCTGCAGCACTTCCTCAATTTTCTGTATGGTAACCGGCTTATCAATATAATTCACCACGCCCAGGGTAATGGCCCGCCTGGCATATTCAAATTCCGTATAACCGCTGATCACCACATAACTGGCTTCCGGCAGAAATTCCTTGCAGCTTTCGATCAGGGAAAGCCCGTCCAACCCGGGCATCCTGATATCTGTAATGACAATGTCCGGCTTCTGCTCCTGTATAACGTCAAGAGCGTCGATTCCATTGTAGGCATATCCCACCACTTCGCACTGCAGCTTCTGCCGTTCCAGAATCGCTTTGATCCCCTCAACCACGATATATTCATCATCTGCAACCACCATTCGATACATCTGTTATTCCCCCTTATTTTCTGCATGAAGCGGTACTCTTAGGGTAACCTCCGTTCCCGCTCCGGCCTCACTTTCAAAACAGATACCTGCCTGATCCCCATAGAACAAGGACAGCCTCTCCCTTATATTCTTTACTCCGTAGCCTTCGTCCAGAAGGTTCATATCCACAATTCCCACCCCATTATCCTTGATTTTAAATACCATAGCTTCCCCGTCAAGGCAGCCGGATAAGCGGATGCTGCACCCACCGCCAAGCTTCGGCTCCAGCCCGTGATACACCGCATTTTCCACTACAGGCTGCAAAATAAACGTAAGGATTTTCCGGGTGATCAGGGATTCTTCTATCTCAATCTTCAGTTCAAAACGGTTGTGGTAACGCATGTTCTGAAGCTTCATATACGCTTTTATTTTCTCAATCTCGGCTCCCACCTCAATCAGCTTTTCTCCTCTGTTTAAGCTCAGCTTAAACGTATCCGAAAGAGCAAGCACCATATCTGCAATCTCATCCGCATGCTCTATGACCGCCATAAAATAAAGGGAATCCAGGGTGTTGTACAAAAAATGAGGGTTGATCTGCGACTGGAGAAGTAAAAGCTCCGCCTCCTTTTCCTTGATTTCAGAATGGAGGAGCTTCTCATGTAAGTCCAGATTATTGTTTACCGTGTTCTTAAACTGGGTGCCGATCTTTCCTATTTCCGTTTCGTCAAACTCCTCTTCAATGCGGAATGTTCCTTTGCTGACCACGTCAATATTCTTTTTCAGCTGTTCCAGAGGGAATGTGATGACCTTGGAAATTCCGTTGACAAACAAGCAGCAGATCATCAGCATGGCCATACATACCAGCACAGAAATCCAGGCAATATAATTGCTGTCACGGCTTAATTCCTCTCTGGCAATTACATTGACCACTTCCCAGTCACCCTTTTCATTGTGCACTTCACTGAATAAGTACTTGCCCGTCTCTCCTGAAATATAATCCTCCAGAACCTCCTGCTTCACGTCCGTTCCTCCGTGGAAGTAGACGAGATTCCAGTCAGGTCTGCTTACAGACCGGCTCTCATTTTTATCAAAAATCATATACCGGTTGGTCACATATCCCTCATCCCCTTTTCCAAACGCGGAAAGGAACATGCTTTTTTTAATATTAAAGACCACATACCCCATGTCTTCTCCATTTTCCGTATTTTTCAAGGTTTTCACCATGGAAAATGTTTCATTGTTATCATCAAACAGCACGTTGTACCCGTAAAATACCTCTTTCCCCATTTCCCGGTCCGCAACCCCAACCCAGTCCATAGCTAAAATATCTTCATCCTTATGATACTTAAGCATTTTACCGTTCTGCAGGGTCAGCTTGCTGTAAAAATAGATATTTCCCTTTTTATGAATGACAACAGTACTCTGGATATATTTGTTCTGCTCAGCCAAATCTCGCAGCGTATGATTTAAAACAACATCATCAAGGCTGGAAAAATAAGTGCTTTTCTTTTGTTTCTTCGTCATGATCTTTTTAAAATTCTGATTGTTAAGCAGGGTCCTGGAAAGGTCGACCAGATTCTGCAGCTGAATGTCAATGATGCTTCCGGACACTTCTAAATTGTGCCTGTGGGAATTCTGGTAATTGCGCTCCATGGTCCTTTTTGAAAAAATAAAGGTTATGCAGCCAACCAAAGCCACTGCCAGAATTAAGCATATCAGCGTAGAAATCAAGATCTGATTCTTGATGCTTCTCTTTTTCCACATTTCCTCAAACCATAATTTCCACTGCTTCATAATTCCCCTCTCCGCTTGCTATGCAAAAATAAGGAAGAACCTTAAATCCGGTGCTCCCTTATTTCTCTTTTCTAATGCCTATCCTTACACAATGACCTTAAAACCATTCTGCTCTAAGATTATCTCCTGTAAAAGCTTCTCTTTTGTCAGAAAATCCAATTTTCCTTCCGGAATGCAGACAGTTTTCTCCTGCCCGGAAAAATTAAACAGGAAATAGATTGATTTTCCCTGCCAGATCCGGCTTATCACCTGTACTCCTTCCGGAGCTTCCATCTCATCCTTCCGTCTGCAGACAGGGCCTAACAGTGACTTAAAAAGTGCCCTCCATGCCGGATCTTCCAGATCCGTT